>NZ_JBFAOC010000020.1:0-115788 GCF_040675055.1 Micromonospora sp. NPDC049662 | reverse complement strand
AACGGCAGCTGGACCCCCCAGGCCGCCACCGAGAGCAACCCCTTCGCCGGCAAGGCCAACAGCGGCGCCACCTGGACCAACGACATCAGCCACGGTGAGTTGATCCGCACCAGCGCCGACCAGACCTTCACCGTCGACCCCTGCAACCTCCAACTGCTCTACCAGGGCCGATCGCCCTCCTCCAACGGCGTCGACTACGGCCTGCTGCCGTACCGCCCCGGCCTGCTCACCCTGCAACGCTGACCTGATCCACCACCCGCGGGGCGGGCCCGGCACAGCCGGGCCCGCCCTCGTGGCGGCGCAGCTCACGAGGACGACTTCCAGCGCGGGCCGTCGCGCACCAATCTGGCGCTGAGCAGGACGAGTCCGAGCAGGCCGACGAGCCACGCCGCCTCGACGAGCGCGGGTCGTACGCCCACCGCCTCGGGGAAGTACGACGTGGTCTGCAACAGCGCGATGACGCTCCCGTTCGGGTGGATGACGCTGATGGTCCGGTACGGCTGCGGGAGGAGAGCGGTCGCCACGGCACCGCCCGAGGCCGCGTTGCCGATCGCGATGAAGATCAGCCACGTCGGGACCACCGCCCACCGGCCGATCAGGATCACCATCAGCGTGCTGAACAGGCCGGTGACGGCGATCTGGGCGGCCAACGTACCCCAGAGGGCCGGCAGGGGCGCCGGAAGCGCCCCGAGGATCGGACCCACGGTGACCGCCAGCGCGATCCCGCCCACGACGGCGAGGCCGGCGAGAATGGCAAACCAGGTCCGCAGCGGCACCCGGCCGACGTTGATCCGCAGTTGCAGGGCCGTCAGGAAGCCGAGCAGGGTCGCGGCGATCATCACGTAGAACGCGGCCAGACCCGAACGGTCGGTGTCGGGCAGCGGCCGGACGTCCGTCACGAGCAGTTCCCGACCACCCTGCTCGTTGAGCTGTAGAGCGGCGTTGCGCAGCACCTGGGCGAGTGTGTTGCCGGCGGCGCTGGCGACCAGCAGCCGCGACCGGCCGGGTTCCACCACCAGCGCCGCGTAGACCCGTTGTCGCTCGATGGCGCGCTGGGCTTCTCCGGCGGTCGGGTAGCTCTGGTACCGCAGCGCGCCGCGCATGCGCGACCGCAGCTCCTGCGCGACCCCCGCGTCGGCAGTCGCGTCCCCGACGAGCGCCGTCGGGATGCGGTTCGGCGGCGGTCGGTCCAACGCCAGGGTGTACGAGGCCACGAAGGCCACGGCCAGCGCGATCCCGACGGCCACGACGGTCAGCACCGTGCTGAGCTCACCGGGTTTGTGCTCCCCGTCAGCCGTGTTCTCCGTCAAGAGAGTTCCCCCTGGTTCGCTTCGCGGTAATGACGAGCATGCCCTCGTCCTGTCGCACCCGTGCCGCGAACAGGGTGATCACCTGCGAATCGAATGGGGAAAGGCGAAACCAAATGTCCACCGTACGGCTCGACGCAGGTGCCGATGATCTGAATTCGGTGCGCAGGACAGCGCGACCCATCGTCGACAAGGGATACTCTCCGAGCCCACGCCGATGGTCAATTGACCTCGCGAGCAAGGAGAACCCCACCTCACCATGCCTAGAAGACTGCTCTGCGTGCTGATGTCCGCCAGTCTCGCCGTTGGTACGGCGCTCGGCGTGACACAGCCGGCGCAGGCCGCCGACCCCTCCGTCGACGGTGGTGGCCGGGCGAACGCCGGCATCGCCCCGGGCGCGCGCAGCTCCGCGATGGCCAAGAGCGCCGCCATCCCAGCGGGTTACACGGTCCGGGGAATCGACGTCTCCAGCCACGACCACAACCTCGGCCCGATCAACTGGCCGGCCGTCGCGGCAAGCGGCGTCAAGTTCGCCTACGTCAAGGCTACGGAAGGTCGGACGTACCTCAATCCGTATTTCGCCGAGGACTACGCGGCCGCCAAGGACGCCGGACTTCTCGTCGGCGCGTACCACTTCACCCGGCCGGACAAGCGCGACCCGATCAACGAGGCCAACTTCTTCGTCGACAATGCGAAGTTCGCCAAGGACGGTCAGACCCTCGTGCCGATGGTCGACATCGAGTGGCCGTACTGGAGCGGAGCGCCCACCTGTTACGGGCTCACCCCGACCGAGATGTCGAACTGGATCAAGTCCTTCACCGACCAGGTCAAGGCCCGCATTGGCCGGCCCCCGATGATCTACACGAACACCAACTACTGGAACCCCTGCACCGGCAAGAACGCGTCGTTCGGCGCGAACCCGTTGGACATCGCCGGCTACACCACGGCTCGTCCGCCACTGCCGGCGGGTTGGACCACGGAGGCCATCTGGCAGTACGCCGCCGGCAACCCGAGCCAGCTCGGCAACTACAGCCAGAACGTCTTCAACGGCACCTACGCGGCGCTCACCAAGCTCACCAGCACGCCGGTGGCCGCGCCTCCCGTCGCCCTCCGCTCGCGGGCGAACAAGCGCTACGTGGTGGCCGAGAGCGCCGGCACCAAGCCGCTGATCGCCAACCGCACCACCGTTGCCCGGTGGGAGCAGTTCGACGTGATCAGTGCCGGCGGCGGTTACGTCGCGCTCCGCTCGCGGTCCAACGGTCGGTACGTGAGCGCGGAGAGCAAGGGAACGAAGCCTCTCATCGCCAACCGGACCAAGGTCAGCACGTGGGAGAAGTTCACCATCGTCAACAACTCGGACGGCACGATCAGCCTGCGCGCCGCGGCCAACGGCAGATATGTGGTGGCGGAGAGCAAGGGCACCAAGCCCCTCATCGCCAACCGGACGTCGATCAGCAGCTGGGAGAAGTTCGACCGGATCTCCCTCTGATCGCCGCCGCCTGCCCGGTGCCCTGATCGCGGGGGCGCCGGGCAGGCGGTTCCGGGGCTACCGCTGCCCGCCGTCGAGGTAACGCAGCACCGCGGTGACCCGACGGTCGGCGCGGTCGTCCGGCGGCAGCTGGAGTTTGGCGAAGATGCTCCGGATGTGCTTGTGCACCGCGCCGTCGGTGACGAACAGCCGCTCGGCGATCGCGGTGTTACCGAGCCCTTCGGCCATCAGTCCCAGCACCTCGCGCTCGCGGGGCGACAGCTCGCCCAGCGCCGTGTCCGTCCGCCGGTTGCGGGCGAGCAGTTGGGCCACCACCTCGGGGTCGATAACGCTGCCGCCGTCGGCGACCCGGCGCAGCACGCTGAGGAACTCCTCGACCCGGCCCACCCGTTCCTTCAACAGGTAGCCGAGGCCGACGGCGCCCACCGAGAACAGTTCGGTGGCGAACGCCTGCTCCACGTACGCCGAGAGGACCAGCACCGCGAGGCCCGGGCGACGTCGCCGGGCCTCCACCGCGGCCACGATGCCCTCATCGGTGTGGGTCGGCGGCATCCGTACGTCCACGATCGCCACGTCCGGCGCGTGCTCGTCGACGGCGACCAGGAACTCGCCCGGCGTACCCGCCGTGGCCACCACGTCCAACTCCTCCGCCCGCAGCAGCAGCGCCAACCCCTCGCGCAGCAGCGGGTCGTCCTCCGCGATCACGATCCGCACGGCAGCTCCACACGCATCCTCGTCGGTCCTCCCGGTGGGCTGGTCAGTGCCATCCGCCCGTCGTACGCCTCGACCCGCCGGCGGATGCCGGTGAGCCCGGAGCCACGCGCCTCGGCGGCGCCGCCGCGCCCGTCGTCCTCGACGGTCACCAGTAGCTGGCCCTGCTCACGACGGACGGCGACGTCCACCCGGCTCGCGCCGCTGTGCCGGACGACGTTGGTCAGCGCCTCGGCCACCACGAAGTACGCGGTGGCCTCGACCGATGCCGCGCAGCGGACGGCAACGTCGACCGTGAGCCGACAGGGCACCGCGCAACTCGCGGCCAGGCCCGCCAGCGCACCGGCAAGACCTCGATCGTCAAGCACCGGCGGCAGGATGCCCCGCACCACCGTACGGAGTTCGCCGAGGGCCTGTTCCGCCGCATCCTGCGCCTGCCCGAGGATCTCGTCGGCGCGGTCGGGGTCACGCCGCACGGCCCGCCGCGCCGCCCCCAGCAGCACGTTGACCGCGACCAGCCGATTCTGCGTCCCGTCGTGCAGCGACCGCTCGATGCGGCGCAGCTCCAGCGCGTGGGCGTCCAGCGCGGCGGCCCGGGTGGCGGTCAGCGCGGCCACCCGCAGCGACAGGTCGATCCCCGGCGGCGGAGGCAGCAGCAACCGGCCGGGCCAGGCCTGGACCCGGGCCAGCGCCGGACCGAACCCGATCGCGGCGACCAGCCAGCCCACCCCGAGCAGGCCCACCAGGAGCGCTTCGGACAGCTCGTCCACGCGCCACCAGACGATCCCCGGAGCACCGTCCTCGGGTGCGACCAGCCGGTACCAGAGCGGAAAGGTGATTTCCTGGAGGGCGTTGAGCGGCAGGGCGAGGCCGACCAGCCCCGACAGCAGTCCGATGACCGAGTGCAGCGTGATCCAGCCGACTTCCCGGCGGACGAACGGATCACGTGCCGCCTCCCGCAGCCCCTCCTGCACCGGCCCCGGTGCCGGGATCGGCGCGCCCCAGCGGGACAGCCGGGCGCGCTCCCGATCGGCCACCGAACGCACCGCGCGCAGTGCGCCGGGCACCAATCCTCGGCCCAGTCCGGTCAGGCAGACAAGCGCCACGACCGCCGCCCACAGCAGCGCGCCCAACGCGAGCAGGGCGGTGCCGAGCCCGCCGACGAGGTGTTCGAGGGCGTCGACGGATGCCCGGAACCGGCCTCGCACGTACGCCATCGCCGCCCACCTCCCGCGCCAACATAGGTCACGGTGGGCACCCTCGGCAGCCTCCGCGGCGGAAAGTACAGCCTGCTGTACCAGCGGTTGTCGAGCTGGGGGGATCGTCGCCGTGGGTTACCGCTTCGCCGCCATCCCGCCAGATCTGATCAGCCGTTCACGCCGAAGGCGTACCCGAATTGGTTCTAGCCGGTGGCGACCGCCGCCCGTCGGACGGACCCGGCGCGGGCCGCCCAGCGCCCGTCCTCGTGGCGTACCTCGATGGGGTGCGCGAAGGCCGCCGAGACCTGCGCGGTCGTGACCGTCTCGTCGGCCGGGCCGGCGGCGACCACGCTGCCGCCGTTGATCAGCATGGCGTGGGTGGTCGTCGCCGGAAGTTCCTCGAGGTGGTGGGTGACCATGATCGAGGCGAGGCTGGGGTGGGTCTCGCGGAGCAGGTCGATGGTCTCGAGCAACTGTTCGCGGGCCGCGACGTCGAGACCGGTCGAGGGTTCGTCCAGCAGCAGTAGTCGCGGCTGGCTGATGAGCGCCCGGACGATCAGGGCACGGCCGCGCTCGCCCTGCGAGAGAGTCGGCCAGCGCTCGTCGGCCCGGTCGACCAACCCGAACATGCCCAGCAGGGAATCCGCCCGGTCACGGTCGTCCCGGGTCGGCTGCCAACGCGGCGGCAGGTCGATCGACCCGACGAGCCCGGTCAGGACGACCTCCCGGATCGTCAAAGGTGACCGCAGCGGATGACGGGGGTTCACGTGACCGATCGCCCTGCGGAGCTGCTGCAGGTCGACGCGGCCGAGTCGTTGACCGAGGATCCGTACGGTCCCCGAGGTCGGGTGGGTCAGCGCACCGCAGAATCCCAACAGCGTGCTCTTGCCCGCCCCGTTCGGGCCGAGCAGCGCCCAGTGCTCGCCTTCGCCCACGGTGAGGTCGATGCCGTGCAGGATCTGCTTGCCGTTCCGCCGGAACGTCACGTCGCACAGTTCGACGACGGGAGACGGCGGGTGGGGCTCGGCGGTCCTGGGGAGCATGGGCCCTCTATCGGTACGGCGACGGTTGCCCTGCACCGTGCCACAGACCGGTCGTACGGGTCAGTGACCAGGGCCACCGCCGTCGTACGCGCCCCATCGGCGGTATCCCTCGACGGGCTCACTCGTTGGTAGCCGTGTGCCGCGCGCCATTCGGTCCGGATGTCCGGCGTCGTCGCGGCGGCGTGGGCGGACGACGGCAGCGGGGGCGGCGAAGCCATGACGAGGGCGGACCCGACCGGGCCACGACGCAAACCCAGCTCGTCGGCTCGGGCCACCCTCCTGGAGTTGTTCTTCGACGTCTTCTACGTGGCCGTGTTCGCGCAGTTGTCGATGCAGTTGGCCAATGATCCGACCTGGGCGGGGCTCGGGCAGCGACTCATCCTGCTGTTGGCCGCCTGGTGGACCTGGTCGGTGACGGTGAACACCACCGAGTTCTACGAGCCGCAGCTCCGGGCGGTCCAGGGTGTGGTCGTCGGCACGATGGTCGGCGTGTCTCTGCTCGCGGTCGCCCTACCGGGGGCCTACGACGGGCGGGGCCTCCTCTTCGCCGCCGCGTACGTCGGCCTCCACCTGGCCCGGGGAATCATGCTGATCGTCGCGCTGCGTCCACGCCGGGCGCACGCGCGGGAGGAGCGCTTCCTCTTCTGGTTCGTCGTGTCCGGCGTGCTGTGGGTCGCTGGCGGCCTCGCCGAGCCGGGTTGGCGTACCGGCCTCTGGATCGGCGCGCTCGCGATCGACTACCTGGCGGCGGCGCTGCGCTACCCGACGCCACTGCGCGGACGGATACCGCTGGAGCAGTACAGCCAGTTGAGCGTCCATTTCGGCGAGCGCTATCAGCAGATCGCGATCCTGGCGCTCGGCGAGCTGACCCTGATGACCACGCTGACGTTCGGCAGCACCCCGTACACCCCGGCCCGCGCCGTCGCGTTCGCCGCCGCGATCCTCACGGCGCTGTTGTTCTGGCAGATCTACGTGTTGCAGAGCAACAAGCTCGTCGACCGCTCG
This sequence comes from Micromonospora sp. NPDC049662, assembly GCF_040675055.1. Classification (NCBI taxonomy): domain Bacteria; kingdom Bacillati; phylum Actinomycetota; class Actinomycetes; order Micromonosporales; family Micromonosporaceae; genus Micromonospora; species Micromonospora sp. NPDC049662. The sequence continues at coordinate 109,034 of NZ_JBFAOC010000020.1, read as the reverse complement.
GCGCACTCGCGCCCACGCCACTCGGTGTACCTCGCGCCGTACGTCTACGCCCTGGTGGTGACCGGGGTCATCGCCACGTCGGCGGGGGTGGACCTCGTACTCCACGAGCCGCTGCGGACCACCCCGGCGAGCTGGGTGGTCCTCATCGCCGGTGGGCCGGTCCTGTTCGTGATCGGGCGGATGAACTCCGAGTACGTACTCCTGGGCCAGCTACCGAAGTCGCGCCTGGCCTGGCTGGCGCTGCTGGTGGGCGCGACGCCCGTGTTGATGCTGCTCGACCCCGTCCTCGTCACGGTCGCCGCGGCGGGCGTCCTGGTCGGCATCACGCTCAGCGACACCTGGCGGCTTCGCGCCCGCGCCCTGGCGAGCTGAGGGCGCGGCTGCCGTCGAGGTAGACCAGATCGGGCCAATGAATCTACACTCATCTCTGTTAGCGCTCACACTCGTCCCAGTGCTGAGGCAGAACGCCGTGCCGATCCGACGATCGGCGCGAGCCGGGCCACGCCCGGCAGCCGGCGGCTGCTCGGTCCGGCCGGCCCCCTCTCGGATGTCGACTGCCCCGGGCGGCCCTACCGATCGGCCAACGCCCTCGGCCAGCTCTACCAACCAAGGGGAGATCCATGCGAACGAGGGCACGATGGCTCGCGACACTCGCCGCGCTCGGTGTCGTGATCGCCGGGGTGGTGGCACCCACCAGTCCCGCCAGCGCAGAGTCCAACGGTGGGGTACGCGTGATGCCGCTCGGTGACTCCATCACCGAGGGCACGCAGGTGCCCGGCGGATACCGCATCGGGCTCTGGCAGCGGCTCGCCGCCGGCCGGTACACGGTGGACTTCGTCGGATCGCAGTTCAACGGGCCAGCCAGCCTGGGCGACCACGACCACCAGGGGCATCCCGGCTGGCGGATCGACCAGATCGACGCGAACATCGTCAACTGGCTCAACACCCAGCGGCCGGCGACCGTCCTGCTGCACATCGGCACCAACGACATCCTGCAGAACTACAACGTGAGCACCGCGCCGAACCGGCTCTCCACGCTGATCGACAAGATCACCACCACCGCGCCCACCGCCGAGGTCTTCGTGGCGCAGCTCATCCCGCTCTCCAACAGCAACCAGGAGAACGCCGCCCGGACCTTCAACGCGGCCATCCCCGGCATCGTGCAGAGCAAGGTCAACGCCGGTAAGCGCGTACACCTGGTCGACATGCACAGCGCCCTCACCACCGCCGACCTGATCGACGGCATCCACCCCACCTCTGGCGGCTACGACAAGATGGCCGCCCGCTGGTACAGCGCGTTGCAGTCGGTCCCCGGCAGCATCGGCAACCCGAGCAGCGGCGGCGACCCGACCACCACCACCACCCTCGTGGGTACGCTGTCCGGCCGGTGCGTCGACGTCCCCGGCTCCTCCACCACCAACGGCACCCAGGTGCAGCTGTGGGACTGCCACGGCCGCACCAACCAGCAGTGGACCTACACGTCCACCAAAACCCTGACGGTGTACGGCAACAAGTGCCTCGACGCCGCCGGCTACGGCACCTCGCCGGGCACCCTGGTCACCATCTACGACTGCCACGGCGGAACGAACCAGCAGTGGAACGTCAACGCCAACGGCACCATCACCGGCGTGCAGTCCGGCCTCTGCCTGGACCCCTACAACCAGGGCACCGCCAACGGCACCAAGCTCGTCCTCTGGACGTGCACGGGCCAGACCAACCAGCAGTGGAGCCGTCGATGAAGCAGCCGACACGATGGCTGACGGCCGGGCTCGCGGTGGTCCTCGGCCTGGCGCTCGCCACGACGACCCGGGACGCGGCGGTCGCGGACAGCCCGTACCAGCGAGGCCCGGACCCCACCCTGGCCAGCGTGGCCGCCACCCGAGGTCCGTTCGCCACGACGCAGGCGACCGTGCCGGCCGGAAACGGCTTCAACGGCGGGTACGTCTACTACCCCACCGACACCAGCCTGGGCACCTGGGGCGCGGTCGCGATCGTTCCCGGTTACTCCGCGCTGTTCGCCAACGAGGAGGCCTGGATGGGCCCCTGGCTGGCGTCCTTCGGATTCGTGGTGATCGGCATCGAGACCAACAGCCGTACCGACGGCGCCGACGCGCGGGCCACCCAACTGCTCGCCGCGCTGGACTACCTCACCCGGACGAGCCCGGTCCGCAACCGGGTCGACCCGAACCGGCTGGGCGTCATGGGCCACTCGGCGGGCGGCGCAGGCACCCTGCTCGCCTCGCTGCGGCGGCCCACCCTGAAGACGGCGGTCGGTCTCGCGCCCGGCACCCCCGGCAACAACCTGAACATGTCCAGCACGCAGGTGCCGACCATGCTCATCTCCGGCCAGAACGACGGGACGGTCACGCCCTCGTACGTCCAGGGCATCTACAACAGCCTGCCGGCAAGCGTCGAACACGCCTGGGCCGAGCTGGCCGGCAACGACCATCTCTCCTTCACCAGGTCGAACCCGACCGAGATGCGGCTCCTGATCCCCTGGCTGAAGACGTTCCTCGACAACGACACCCGCTACACCCAGTTCCTCTGCCCGCTGGCGGACAGCCGGGGCGTGTCGCGGTACAGCGCCACCTGCCCCCTGGTGCCGCCGGGTGAACCGACACCACCACCCACCACGGGTACGCCCACCACACCGCCGCCCACCACACCGCCGCCCACGACGCCGCCTCCGACGACGCCCCCACCCACCACGCCGCCACCCTCCGACGCTGCCTGCACCGCGGCCTACCACACGGTCAACTCGTGGTCGGGCGGCTTCCAGGGTGAGGTCACGGTGACCGCGGGCACGACCGCCGTCAACGGGTGGACCGTCCGCTGGACGCTGGGCAACGGGCAGAGCATCAGCCAGGTCTGGAACGGCACGCTGAGCACCAGCAGCTCGACAGTGACCGTCCGCAACGCCACCTACAACGGCTCGCTCGCCCCCGGCGGCACGGCCACGTTCGGCTTCCTCGCCACCGGTACGCCGACCAACCCGTCGCCAACCTGCACCAGCCCGTGAACAGCCGCGTGGCGGTCGTCGGCCTGGAGTCCGCTGACGACCGCCACGCGGGTCCGAGCAGTTGCCCGGTCAGCGCCGTCATGCCCAACGGCGCGGTCAGCGATCCTCGTTGTCGAGCGGAACCGGTTCGAGCGCGGGCAGGGGCAGCCAGAAGACGGGGATCATCAGGGCGTAGATGACCAGCCCGGCGGCGGGGGCGACCGTACCGACCGCCGCACCGAGGAGAGTCAGCACCGGTCCCGCCAGGAAGCGTCTCCCCACGAGCCTGCCCGCGTGCGCGCTGACCCGCGGATTCAACAGCCTCGGCGCGCGCATCGCGTACCACCAGAGGGCGTTGAAGAAGATCGCGCCCAGGCCGAAGGAGCCGCCGAAGAACAACACGGCGAGCGGCTCACCCGACCCGTTGCGAAAGGCCGCCGCGAGTACGGAGGCCGCGAACGGCAGGAACGCAACGGTCATCAGCAGCACGGTGTTGAGCAGGAGCACCCCTCGATCAGCGGCGACGACCTGGTCGAACATGACATGGTGGTTGGTCCAGATCGACGCGATCAGGAAGAAGCTCAGCACGTACGCCAGGAACGAGGGCCACAGCTCGACCAGACCCCGACCGAGGTTGGAGGTGTCCTCGGGCGGGTGGATCTCCAGCACCAGGAGCGTGATGGAGATGGCGAAGACGCCGTCGCTGAAGAACACGGTCCGGCTGGGGTCCCGGAGAGCGCTGTCCTGTAGCGCAGCCTCATCCCCCGGTCGTGTCCGCCGCCGGAAGCGCCACCGCCTGGCCATCAGCCTGCCCGGCCGAACGGACAAAAAGCCATAGATGTGAGCATAGTAGGGAAATCGTCCCGTCAACCTCCGACGTCGGGTGGAGAGGGCTGCTCGGGGGGTTTACCCATCGCGCGCATCGCGTCCGAGATGGCGATGCCGGCCAGGACGGCGACGGCGGTGCCGGCCACGGCCAGCGGCGGCACGAGGATCATCGCGGGCGCGACGGCGACCAGCAGGAGGGCGCCGATCAGCCGGGAGCGGGACACCCGCGCGAACACCGCGTGCTCGACCAGCATGCGTCCAGCCAGGAACAGCACCGGTCCGCCGAGGATGGCGATGATCCAGGAGGCACCGGTGGGCCCGAACGGATGGGTGATCACGATTTCGTAGCCGACGGCGATCGCGACGGTGCCGACGACCATGAGCATGTGGGCGATGAACGCCTCCCGGATGAGGTGCGCCGGGTCACGGGCGGCCGTGAGCGCCCCGGGCAGCAACTGGCCCGCCTTGAAGAGGTACACCCGGAACAACAGCACGGTCGTGGCGAACGAGACGGCGAACGCCGCAGCGGCGCCGCCCTCCTGGAACGACGTGTCGCTGTAGGCCGATCCGGTGGTCAGGATCAGCTCACCGAGCGCGATGATGAAGAACTGTCGGTACCGCTCGGAGATGTACTCCGCCGACACCGGCCAGCCCGGTCGGCTGGAGATGTTCCACGGCGCGGGGTAGAAGAGCAGCAGCGCCGTACCGTCGATGGCGAGGGCGAGCGCCCACAGCACCGTCCGCGCCGCACCCGGCAGCAGCGCTCCGACGATCCACGGGACGGCGGACATCGAGAACCACAGGAGCACCCCCGCCGCTCGACTCTGCGCCTTCAGACCGCGCAACGCCGGCACGATGACGAGGCCACGGACGATGTGCACCGCCACGTACGAGCCGGCGAAGACCAGACCCCCGGCACCGAACGCCTCCGGCACCGCGACCGCCATCATCAGGGCGCCGAGCATGGCCGTGTAGACCACGAACTGGACCTGTGGCCGCTCGGAGTTGTAGAGATCGGTGACCCACGCCGTGACGAACCAGAGCGACATGAAGGCCATCAGCAACAGGAACGTCTCGCCGACCTCGGCGAGGACCATTCGCCCCTCGGTCAGGTCCTCGACGAGCCGGTGGGAGACCCGGTTGAGCGCGAAGACGAACACCAGGTCGAAGAAGAGCTCCAGGAGGCTCGGCCGCTGCGGCTGCTCCGGCTTGCGAAGCAGCGTTGCTGCGCCTGTCGACATCCCGCCGCCCGACCTTGCCCGGATTCTTCACCTGTTGGGAATTGATACCACCTTCGGCGGCCCATCGGGGCCGGTACGACATGCCGCCGCCCTTTGGCGTCACCACCCGAGGCGTCCGGACCACGGAGACCGGCTTCCGCTCAGTCGTAGAACACGATGAACGCTGATGCGGAGTCGTTCGGGATCTCGTCTCCGCCACCCCTGAAATCCACTCCACTGTGCGCGGGAACGAACGTGATCCTGCCGCCGCCACTGCCGGCGGCGAAGCCGTGCTCGAAGACACCGATCGTGTGATTACTGCCGTTCCACACGGAGGACGCTGAATCGTTCAGGTTTTTTCCGTTGGTGTACTGGTACCAGCGGAAATCGGCGAAGCTGGCACCGGCATCGACGGTCCGGAACGCCATGGTCGAACCCGTCCAGCCAAAGTTCTCGTAGAAGCAGACCTCCACATACTTCTCGGCGCACCTGTACACCGCCTGTGCGGCCGTCGGGGCGACCGTCACCGAGACCACGACGGCCGCGGTGGTAGCGAACGTAGCCGCGAGAGCTTTGCGCTTCTTCACGTCATCTCCAACAAGAAATAGCCGGCAGAAATTTGCCACGAACCTACGGGCCAGTTCTTGATTCCTTCTGAACATCCCGTTCAGACGAGCTGCGGCGTTCTGCTCCAGGGCTCCGGCAAGAGCCCGAAAGGCCCCGGGCTCGAACGGCTCGCCCCACGGGAACGTCCCGGTCGTGCAAGGCCCGGAGAGCCCCGCAGACGCTCGCCGTACGCCACCGGTTCCAACCCCGCACCGGTCCCGACGGCGCGCTATCACGACCAGGTCCGGTACGTCGTCGCGAGTGATCAGGCGGCAGCGCCCGCCTTGAGGCGGGCGGTGATGTCGACGACCCGTCGGGCCTGATGGCGGGCCGCCTGGAGGACCACCTCGCCGGGCGGGCCGTCGCCGACCACGTGGGAGGTGCCGTAGGGGTTGCCGGCCTGGAACTGGACGGGGTCGGTGTAGCCGGGGGGCACGATGATGCCGCCCCAGTGGCAGAAGGTGTTCGCCAGCGCCAGGAGAGTGGACTCCTGGCCGCCGTGCGCCGTGTTGGATGAGGTGAACGCCGAGTACACCTTGTCGGCGAGCTTGCCCTGAAACCACAGCGGGCCCGTCGTGTCGATGAATGCGCGTAGCTGGCTGGCCGGGTTGCCGAAGCGGGTCGGGGTGCCGAAGAGCACCGCGTCGGCCCAGTCCAGATCGTCGTGGCTGGCCTCGGCGATGTCCGCCGTCTCCTGCAGGTGCCGGTCCCACTCCGGCCTGGCGCTGACCGCCGCCGCCGGTGCGGTTTCGAGCACCTTGCGCAGTCGCACGGTGGCGCCGGCCTTCTCGGCGCCCTCGGCGGCGGCCTGCGCCAGCGTGTGGATGGTGCCGGTGGAGCTGTAGTAGATGATCGCGACATGCACGGGTTCCACGGTCGATCTCCTCCCTCTGCGGTTCTGACCGGTACGACGAGACAGCGCGAGAAGATGTGAGGCGACCTGCGACCGCACAATTCGCGGCGACGGTTCGTCGTAAGGGGTGAGCCAGATCGTTCGAAGGAGTCGGTGAACCCATGGCCCACCCACCCGAGCGGCTGCACGACCGGCCCGATCCGAGCCTCAGCGCGATCATCAGCGAGCGCCGTCAGCTGACCAACCTGGCGTACCGACTGCTGGGCTCCCTGGGCGACGCGGAGGACGTCGTGCAGGAGACCTACGCCCGCTGGTACGCCATGTCCCCCCGACAGCAGGAGGGCATCGACGCTCCCGGCGGCTGGCTGACCACAGTTGCCAGCCGCATCTGCCTGGACCTGCTCCGCTCGGCGCGGGTCAGGCGCGAGCGTTACGTGGGCGAATGGATCCCGGAGCCGCTCCCCGACCGGGCCGAATGGATCAGCGGCCGGTCAAGCGGCGACGCCGACCCCGCCGACCGGGTCACCCTCGACGAGTCGGTCAGCATGGCCTTCCTGGTCGTCCTCGACGCGATGACCCCTGCCGAGCGGGTCGCGTTCATCCTGCACGACGTCTTCGGCTACCCCTTCGCCGAGGTGGCCGCGATCGTCGGCCGTACCCCCGGAGCCTGCCGTCAGCTCGCCACGTCGGCCCGCCGCCGCATTCACGTGCCGCGGCCCGATGCGGGCTCGTCGGCACGACGTGCCGATCTCGTCCGGGCCTTCAAACGCGCGTGGGAGGCCAAGGACATCGACGCGCTCATCGGCCTGCTGGCGTCCGACGCCACGGCGACCGGCGACGGCGGGGGGCACGTCACCGCCGCGCTCCGCCCGATCGAGGGAGCCGAGCAGGTAGCCCGCTTCTTCGTCGACCGGCCCACGGCGGCGGCCGGCGTGACACTTCAGGACTGCACGGTCAACGGCCAGCCCGGTCTGGTGGCTCGGCGGTACGGCGTCCCGGTGTCGGTGATGGCGTTCGACGTCAGCGACGACCACATCCACCACATCTGGGCCGTACTCAATCCCGACAAGCTCCGCTCCTGGAGAGCGACCTGTTGACTACAGGTCCACTGTGGAGGTTTTCGGGCGAGTGTCATGAGACTGTCATGTTTGGTCACCCGGCCGGGGGATACTTCAATCACGTTCGACTATCCACGGGGGATAGTGGTACGGGGGATCGGCTCAGCGGCCGAGTCAGTGCCGCCCGGCCACCGCCGCGCCGCAATGCCGGGTGAGATGATGATCAGGCCCGGTGTCTCCATGAGTTGCGGGGGACGACAGGACGTGCAGTCGCACACGCCAGGGCAGCAGTTCACGCAAGAAGGCGCTCAGGCCGGCTCGGTCGCGGGCTCACCGCAGGCGCCGGAAGTCGCCATCGATCGGCTGGCTCAGCTTTCGCAGGACCTGGAACAATTGGCCGAGGCGATCCTCGACCAGTGCGCGGATGTCAGCCAGCAAGATACCGAGTCCGATGCGGTTGAGCTGATCACCAAGGTGCTGACGCTGCAGACGCGCTCGGTCACCATGGTGGAATGCGCCGTCGCGCACGCCCGCTACCGAGGCGTCAAGTGGCGGCAGATCGGGGATCTGCTGGGCGTGAGCCGACAAGCAGCTCACGCCCATTTCAGCAACATCGTGCAGCAGCACCGGTGTCCCACGTGATCAGACCAGCAGGCGTGCGCCGGCCATGGCGAACAGGCCGGCGCCGAACGACCACAGGAACCGTCCGAGGCCCATGATGATGGCGACCGACACGTGCATGAGGATCGCGCAGACCATCCAGGCGATGAGCGGCCATCCACCGAGAATGAGGAAGATCGGGCAGGAGACCTCGATCAGGATCACGCTCCAGGCGGTGAGCCGCGTGATCGTGGGCCGGTTGAGCATGTGCCAGGCGATCTGCGCCGAGCCGAACCGCGGCGAGTTGACCGCCAGAGCGACCTGACGTCCGTGCCGCCACGCCGGCACCCGGAGCTTCGCCACGCCGCTCCACAGGTAGGCGAGGCAGACGTTCAGGGCGACCAGCCACGCCGCCCAGTCGGTCAGGGCGGTCGACGGCACCAGCCAGAGCACGCCGAGGCCGGCCAGCACGATCATGAGCATGATGTCCGCGCCGTCACCGAGCGGTTGGAGTGCGACCATCAGGTAACCGAGGATCAGAACGGCCGCCAGCCCTCCACCGGACAGGCACGCTCGCGGGTCGACGAGGAACCAGCCGCCGAGCAGGGCCGGCAGCAGGGCGATCATCCGGTGCGCGAGCACCCACCGCGGGCCGGCGGCGGCGTCCGGGCGCCGCCAGCGGGCCAGCCCGGGAAGCGCGGCGGTCAGCTCGGCGCCGGTCACCAGCAGGGCGATGCCGGCCACCCGGGCGGCCAGCGGGAACAGGTCGTCGGCGAAAAGACCGCTCGGGAACCATTCAGCTGTCATGACGGATCTCCGATCGGCTGCTTGCTGCGGGGAGGACGGGTTCGCGGGCGGACACGAAGATCGTGCGAGGCGGCGATGTGGTCCAGTACCCACGGGTCAGCACCAGCCGGAACTCGGCCCGGTCCGCAGGTGTGGGGTCGGCGGTCCGCAGCGCTGAGCGGCGTACCGACGCCATGACCCGCCGGTATGCGGGGTCGTCACGCATGTCGCGGCCGTCGGCCGCACCCCCGCTGATCAGCCGGTACGCCAGGATCTGCGCGCTCTGATCGGCGCGCTGGCTGGGCCGCCACATCGCGGACCACCAGCGCCAGCGGTTGCTCGTCAGCGGTGTCCAGGGGTGCTCGTCCGCGTCGGCCGAGGTGGCCGCCGCCGATCTGCTGTGCATCCGGTAGGACAGGTCGAGGTCGAACATGCCGAAGCGCTGAGCGAACAGCCCCCAGAACGGCAGGATCGACCGCAGCGTTGCGACCCCGATCCGGACCTGTCGCATCCGGCGGTCCACCGCCGGCACGAAGCTGATGATCGCGGCCGCGGTGTAGGCGGAGAACAGCAGCAGGAAGCACCACGCCAGGAGGTGACCGATCATCGCGCACCGACCGTGTCCGCCAGGGCCCGTGGGCCGGTGGCCTGGTGCCGGTCGCGCAACCCGGCCACGACGTCGGCCACGCGGGAGACGCCGCCGACCGCACGCAGCGCCCCCGTGCGCAGCACACCACCGATGTTGGCCTCCCCGGTGACGACGCCCCGCAGGGTGGCCGAGTCGGTCAGGATGCGGGCCCGCGGCAGGCACGGCCGGTCGCAGAACGACGCCTCGCCGGTCGCGGGGTCGATCAGCCAGGAGGACTGCCGGTCCTCGATCGTCACCAGCACGTGGTCCCGCAGGCGGTCCTGCTCGTGGGAGCAGAGCCGCGGGGCCGGATCGTCGCCGCCCAGCACGTCGGCCAGCGCAGTGACGGCAGACCGGCCCGGGCTTTCGCCCGCCGGCCCTTCGGACGGCAGGGCATTCCAGTCGGGTCCGACCTCCGGGTGGTCCAGCTGTCGCAGGCACTCGTTCATCCGCTGCATGAGGTCGGGCGGGATCAGGTGGATCGGTACGCGTCGTCCCGTACCCACGCTGTCGGCGGAGACCCGGTCGGTGAACGGCAGCTTGTGGTCGCCGGCGCCGATGTCGTGCTGTCCGGCGAAAGCCGACCGGGACAGGCCGGGGACGTCCTCGACGCCCAGGAATCCGGTCAGCCGGCGCAGCTCGCGGTCCGGGTCGCGGGCGAGGTCCTCGTACCGGACGCGCACCGTGCGGTCCGGGTTGCGTCGCTCGTAGCTCAGCAGCGCCTCGGTGTGATCGCACCAGTACCGCACGAGCGCGTGCACGGTGTTGCCGGGGGACTTCTGGACGTACTTCTCGAAACCGTACGCGGCGAAGCCCCAGCGGCTCGCGTCCAGGCCGGACATCACGAAGTCGAGGCAGTGCCGGTGCAGGGCGACGAAGCGGGCCTGCGGAAAGACGTCGGAGAGCAGCGGTGCCAGCCAGAGGTTATCGAGCGACTTGTCGCACCAGAGGCGCTTGTCGCGGGCCCGGGCGTACGCGCGCATCGGCCGGTCCACCGCCGTGCGGATCTCGTCGATCACCTCGGTCGGCAGCGGACCTCGACCACCGGAGAGGCAGACCTGCCGCCAGGCTCGTTCGGTGGTCTCGCACACCCGGGCCACGCTCGTCTCGGGTGGGCTCGCCAGCTCCGGATGGGCGTCCAGCAGAACCCGCAACAGGGTCGACCCTGACCGGGCGAAGCACAGGATGAAGACCGGGCCGTCGGTGCTGGTGCGCGGCTCGCTCGTCATGGCGTTACCTCCAGTCTGATCAGTTGACGGCGCTGACGTCGGTGAGGGACCGCGGGCCACCCGGGACGACCGTGAGCGGGGTGAGATCACCCGCGGTCATCCGCAGCGCCCGATCGCAGGCGCCGAGGACCGGCGCCGAATGGGCGACCACGATCCGGGTACCGGGCATCATCTGCAGCGCGGTGAGCACGGTCTGCTCGGTGCCCGGGTCCAGGTGGCTGGTGGGCTCGTCGGCCACCAGCAGGTCCGGCCGGGCCAGGAAGGCGCGGGCCAGGGCGAGGCGTTGCCGCTGCCCGCCGGAGAGGTGCATGCCTCGGCTGCCGATCGGAGTGTCGAGCCGCAGCGGCATCGCCGCGACGTCCTCCTCGACAGCGGCGAGCTCCAGCGCCTCCCATACCGCCCGGTCGGGCACGCCAGCGCGCCACGCCAGCACGTTGTCGCGGATAGTGCCAGAGAACAACTCCGGGTCCTGCGGTACGTAGGCATAGGACAATTCGCCGGGCGTCCGCCGGCCGCCTGCGTCGACGCGCACCCGGGTCACGGTGCCCGATCGCGGCTGGTACAGGCCGAGGAGAAGGTGGATGAGGGTGGTCTTGCCCCCACCGGTGGCCCCACCGATGCCGAGCAGTTCGCCGGGGCGCACCTCCAGTGACACGTCGTCGACCACATCGGCGCCGTCCTGGTGATAGCGATAGCTGACCCGCTCCAGCCGGATCGCCGCTCGGGCCGGCTGCCGGACGGCGCCGGTGACGTCAGCGGTGTCCTGGCCGGTAGCCGTATCGCCGGCATGCGCGACCGGCGCCGGCGCTGCGCCGTCGATGATGTCCTCCAGCCGCTCCAGCTGGCCGCGGACCAGGAAGATGCCCTGCGCCCCGGTCACCAGGCGCCCGAGGGTAGCCAGGAACATGCCCGCGACGGTCAGCATGGCCAGGACGGAGCCGAGCCGTACGGTGCCGTCGGCCGCCAGCCAGACGCCGGTTAGCACGATGGTGATGGGGACGGCGAACTGCACGAGGCCGGTGAAGGCTTGCAGGGTCTGCAGTTCGGAGTCGCGCTTGAGGCCCCGGGCGGCCGACGCCGCGAAGGTCCGCAGCCAGCGTCCGGTCACCCCGGCTTCCAGCCGCATCGCCTTGATCACCGCGTAGTTGTTCACCGCGTCGACCGAGTTGATCTGAAGCTCGGCATCGGCGCGGAGTGCCTCCCGCTGGGCAGCCTCCACCCGCCGACCGAAGGCGACTGCGGCGCCCATCTGCAACGCGGCGCCCAGCAGCGCGATCACCGACAGGGCCGGCGAGACGGCCACCAGGGCGGCCAGATAGATCAGGGTCAGGGGCAGGTGCAGGCCGGCGGCGAGAAGCAGCAGGGTCAGGGAATCCCGGAGGGCGGCGTTGGCGGAGATCCGGGAGAGGATGTCCCCCGCCGCACGCTGCTCGAGGAATTCCAGGTCCTTGCCGAGGAGGTGGTGGACGAAGGCGGTCATCAACCGCGCGTCGATCCGGGCCCGTAGGCGCAGGACCAGTCCCGACTGCAGCAGAGTGCCCAGGAACTGCAGGCCCAGACAGCCGGCCGCCGCGACGCCGACCAGCCAGGGCGACAGGTGCCCCTCGCGGGCCACGGCGGCGTTGACCGCCTCGCGGGTGAGCAACGCCGGGCCGAGAGTGGCGGCGACCATGATCGCGGTGGCGGCGATCAACTGACCGCGCAACCCGCGAGAACTCCGCGTGATCACTCCCCGCAGGGACAACCGCGACGCGACGTCCGGCGACGAATGCTGCCGCCCGTCACCGGCAACGCCGAAGACGATCAGCGGCCCGGACATCCGCCGCGCAAGGGCCTCCGCATCGCAGCGTTGCCGGCCCTGCCCCGGATCGACCATCTCGACCTGGCCACCCCGCACACGGGTGAGCACCACGAAGTGGTTGCCGTCCACGTGCAGGACTGCCGGCATCGCGGTCGAGGTGACCGCGGCGCGCAGATCCTGCACGGCGTACGCCCGCGCGGTCAGTCCATGGGCGGTGGCCGTCGCTAAGATCCGGGCGACGGACGTACCGTCCCGGCCGCTACCGAGAGCGCGCTGCCAGAAGCCGGTCGAGGCGCTGCGGCCGAGAGCGCTGCCGACCATCGCCAGACAGGCCGCGGCGCAGTCCGACTGGGACATCTGCAGGATCGTCTGAACCCGTTTCGCCATCGCTGCCGCTACCTCCCGATCCGGTCCACGACCAGCACCAGCACTCCGAGCGCGAGCAGGATCCACACCGCGAGCGCCACCCACAGGCGGGTGATCGAGCGCTGCGCGGCCAGCCCACACAGCGCCGCACGTTCCACCCCGGCGGCGGACGCCTCGACGCCTTCGTACGGATCGGTGACGCTGTCACGCATCGCCCCGCGCTCCTTCCTCGACGGGCCCCTCCGGCGACCGGCAGCCGGCCGGCAGGCTGAGCGTCACGACGCGCGGAACGGCGCGTGGTTCCAGATGCCGCAGCAGACCAAAGCCGACGCCCGCGACGCCCGTGAACAGGCCCGGATCCGGCATCGGCCGCGGCAGGCCCGTCCGCCAGCCGTGCCGCTCAGCGGCCGCGAGGAGTCCACCGAGGTGGACGCCGTACTCCTGCTCGCATCCGGCGGCTCGCAGCAGCTCCAGTGCTCCCATGGCGCCGTGGCAGAGGCTCTGGTCGTACCCGAAACCGTGCTCGACGGTCAGCCGGACCGCCAGGTCGATGTCGCGCTTCTCCTCGCTGTCGATCAGTGCGCCACCGCCGGCCGCCTCCTCGCCGAGTGCCAGTCGGACCAGTCCGATCCCGGCCCCGCCACGGCACCAGCTCTGCCGCTTGCCCTCCTGCGGCACTCCCTCGCGCGCCAGCAGGGCGTCGTGCCAGCCACCCGCGTCGGGACGGCGCTGCGAACGCTCGGCGTCGATGCACACCCGGGCGGCGGTGTCCCATCCGGCGCCGGGAAACAGGCCGGCTCCCCGACCGAAGGCGAGGGCCGCGCCGGACATGCCATGTGCCACGCCCGCCGGGATCTCCTCGGCACGCAGGACGGATTCCAGCTGCATCGCGGTCGATCGGAGGAACCGGTCGGCGGCCGCCGCGTACACCTCCGGGCCGAAGGCCGTGGCAAGCTCGGCCGCCGTGGCGGCGATTCCGGCGGAACCACCGAGCAGGTCCCAGCAGTCGGTCGGCAGCGGGGCCGGTGCCAGCCGGCCAGCGACGTCGCGGGCCCAGCGAGCCAGGCCGGGATCCCCGGCGGAGTGGCCGAGGCACGCCGCCACGTACACCGTTCCCCAGAGCCCGTTCAGCACGCCAAGCTGACGGTTGCGGGCCAGCTGCTCCAGCGTGCTGTGCTGCAGCACGGACTCGGCATCGACCAGCATCGCCGACCGGGCGGAGGTGGCCAGCCGGCTGCGTGATCCGGTGATCAGGTCCAGGTACCCCGCGAACAGGGCGATCCCGGCGACGCCGTCGTAGAGACCGAAGGGGCTCGGTCGCACGCCGAACATTCCGCTGGACACCTCGACACCGCCCAGCCACCAGGCTCGGCCGCGATTGTCGGCCATGTCGGCGGTCAGGGCGTCCCTGATGTCGGTCGCCGCGCGAAGGACGGTGTCGCTGTCCGGCGTTGCAGCGCGGACCGGGGAGTACGACTGCCGGTGCCGTGCATCGGCCGGGATGCGCAACAGTGACAGGGTGGCTCGGATGATCCCGGTCTGCACCCGCAGATCCTCGGCGGACAGCGAGCGCAGCCGCTGGCGGACCAGGTCCAGCCCGCTGACCAGCAGAGCCGACGAGTGCACCAGTTCGCCGTTGGAGAGCAGGTCGACATCACCCGCGCGGCGCTCGAACGTCGGTATGCAACCGTGCAGTAATCCGCGGCGTTCGCTGCCGAACAGATGGAGGGCGAGCTGCCGCTCGTGGGCGTTCGCCGGCCAGATCGTGTTGACGACTTCCTCTTGCTTGAGTGCCGACCGGGCGGCATCGGGATGGCCCAGCTCGTACAGCAACTTGCCGTACTGCCAGCTCGGTCGCACGATGTGCCGCACGCGGGCCCCGGCGAACCCGGCCAGGAGCTGGTCGAGGTGATCACGGTCGGCCAGGAACATTCGGTACGCAGCGACGAAACCGTCGGCGACCGTGTCCTCGTACCCGACCACCGGCACCACGCGGCCGTCGAGCACCGGCATGTGCGTCGCGTCCTCCGCCGGCAGGGACCGCATCACGAACTCGGACCGGCCGTGCTCGTCGACGCGCAGCTCGCGGATCTGCCGGGGCTGCCGCCGTTCGCCGACGGCGCCGAGCATCGAGAGGTCCAGGGCCGTCGGCAGGTCGCCGCGGTGGCCGGGTTCCGGCAGCAGACCGGAGTCCAGGACGGTGGTGGCCTTCACCCCACCCATCTCCTCGACACCGTCGCCACGGGTGCGGAAGGAGGTGGTGAACAGGCACTCGGGATCGACCAGGACGGGCGACCGGCCGTCACACAGCACGTTCTCGTAGTGCAGATCGGTCGCCCGCATCAGGTACGCCAGCGCAACGAGCGCTCCCGAGCGGCGATAGAAGGCCCGCACCTCGTCGGCCGAGCGAGCCGGCGACCACGCGACGAACTCCTGCCACCCGTAGCGACCGCGGTCCACCGATCGGGGAACCCGGGGGGCGAGTCCCGGCTCGTGGCTGTCCAGCCACTGCAGAACCGTGGTGAGCTGGACTTCCAGGGCGAGGCTGCGAGGCTTGTAGAGGAGCTGGGTGTCGTCGGCGAAGGTGAGCAGCAGCACCGCGCCCGGCTCGTGCAGGTCGCCCACGGCGCGTACGGCTCGCATCTGCCCGGCCTCGACCCCGCCGAGCAGCGGCGTGATGAGCGGACCGTCCGCGCGCAGCCTTTGCAGCATCTCGGTGAACGTGCGCAGGTATCCGTCGAGGATGTGCTTCACCTGGCGAAGCAGAGGGGCGTAACGGTCGGCGAATTCGGCTGCGGCGGGGCGGGCCGCGTACCGGACGGCCAGCGTCTTCGCCGCTTCCGCCTCGGTCCGCCGGGCAGTCGGCGCTTCTCCGGCCTTCCCGGCTTCGTCGACTGGGGCGTCGAGATCTTCTGCGGCCGCGCGACACGCGAGCCGGCGAACGTCGCCCAGCAGACTGCGGAGGTAGCGATCGGCCACCGTGGCCGCCGCCCCCTGACCCTCGGCGCGTCCCGCCTCGGTGAGGGCCCTGTGCAGGTCGGCGAGCCGGGGCCACAACGGCAGCAGTGGCCAGAGAACCGGCTCCTCGGTCATCCAGCCGACCGGCGACTCCGCCAGCGTATGCGGCAGCTCCGCAGGCCCGGATCCAGGCGCGTCACCCGCAGGTGGTGGGCTGCCGCCGACGGGAAGGGAGAGTCGGGTACGCAGTGCGTCCTCCGGCAGCGTCCGGAACGGCGGCACCGTGGACCAGCGCCGCATCAGGTCAGTCGACATGGAGCCTCCCCGCGTCATGGATGAGGACGGCCGCCCGCCCCGGTCGGGCCGGGACGGGCGGCCGGTGCACCGGACTACTCGGCGCAGCGCTTCCGCGCGATCAGGCGCAGAGGTTCGACGTCGTCGGGCAGACGACCGTCGGCGGGACGCTGCTGCTGCAGACGAAGGTGAAGAAGTCGAGGCTGTCGGCGGCGCCACCGACGATCGACTCCAGGTACATCTCGTCCAGCGGAGAAGCACCCGCCGGAACGGCCGGCATCGTGGCCTCCTCGGACCCTCGGTTCTGCCAGGCGTCCGTCATACCCTTGATGATCATTGCTCGTCCTCCCTTTCGTTCGTGCGAACAACGGAGACCCCAAGATATCCACAACAGTGACGGGCAACACCCCTTTGTGAATTACTCGGCATCCGCTCGACCGTCTGTCAAATTGGCATTGACGGACGCCTCTGGACACCTTGTCAAACAATTCTTGACAGAGCGGATCCGGCCCTCATTCCGAACGAGGCGCCCACAGATCCGGCCTCGCGTGCGAGCAAGCGGGGCGCGACGTAGGATCGTCCCTATGGGACTTGCCGGAGCAGGGATCGTACTGGGGGTGGCCGCAGTGGCGGCCTTGGCAACGATGCTGGCCAACGTGATCACCCGACACCGCCGACGGCGCCGCTGACCGCCGGCCTGCCCTTCTGCGGGCAGCGCAGTGTCGGAATCCGCGATACCCTTGGACGATGACGATCGTCCTTATCGTTGGATTGTTCTCACTGGTGGCTGGCGCCCTTCTGGCATGGCGCCCGATCGGGATGGCACGCCTGGTCGGCCACTTCGGCATGGTAAAATTCGACCCCGCAAGAACTACCGAGTACCGCACCGCCGGAATGGTGATGGCAGCACTCGGCCTCATCCTCGCCGTGATCGCATTGTTCGCCTGACCCGAGGCGCCTGCCCGCCGTTGCGGGCGCGATCCGGAAGGGTCGCCATTATCGCCTACTACTCCAACGTCACCTCCCCTGCCTGTACTTGTGGTGGGTTCGTCGGGCGCGGCTTGAGGATCTTCGTCGCCAGATCGACCAGGGGCAGGGTGCGCTCTGATGGGGAGCGCCACGGCGAGGACGGTAAGGACGGCCAAGGCGAGCATGGCCAGGGTGATAGACCGGTGCCAGCCGATCCGTAGGCGTCCCCTGTGGACAAGTTCTACTGACCAGCGGAAACACATGATCGAGAGCACCAAAACCCGCCGGGATTAGCGGGTCTGAACCGACCCCACCCGAGACCCTGTACGGATCTGAACTACAGAGATCCCTTCACCCTGCGGGCCGAGGTCTTCCCCGAGCCCTTCCGGACGGGCGCAGGCTCCCTACGGACCGGGGAGGCCGCCGGACGGGGCGACGGAGCGAGCTTCCGGAGACCGGCGGGCTGGACGAAGAGTTGCCGCCGGGCTACCGCATCTCCCCGGGTGTCCAGCTCGTACCCCTCGATCCAGGCCCACCCGTCGTACGTGATCCGGTCTTCCAGTACGCGGATGAGCCGGAAGTAGAACGGCCGGGAGAACTGGACGCTGGCCGCCTGCGTGAGGTGCAGCAGGTCACCACCCTTGAACGGGCGCACGCCCCACCGCCCGTCGCCACGCCCCGATCCGCGCTCGGGCCACCGCGACCCTCGGACACCAGCCGTCCGGATGACAACGGCTACATCTCTGCATGCGGTGGTAATCGATCACCGTCCAGGAAAGCTCGACCTCGAACGGCACCGCGCTCACCGCGACCCCTCCCGCTCCGGGTGGGGTGGAGCAGGACGGGCGAACGGCCAGAGCTTCACGAGGTGCCTCCTACCTGGGCGAAGGTCTGACCTCAATCTAGTTCAACTTGTACAGTTCGTATAGCTGTTTCTATAAGTACAGAACGTTTGGTAGGTACCCGACGGCCCGCCCGTGCTAGGCGTCCATAAGGTGTCGATCATGATCGACGAGATGAGTCCGGTAGCGCTCTACATCCAGCTCGCGGATCTCCTCGCCAAGAAGATCGAGTCCGGAAAGCTCAAGCCCCGTCAGCCGCTCCCCTCCGAGGCCCACCTCCAGCAGGAGTACGGCGTGGCTCGCGGCACGGTCCGAGCGGCTATCCGCCTGCTGCGGGAACGGGGTCTCGTCGTGACGCTTCCAGCGCGCGGGACGTTCGTCGCCGAGAAGCCGTAGCCAGCACCACCATCACTCACCGAGGCGTCAGCCAGGTGCGCGGTCACCGATCGGGCGTACCGGTAAGCGGTCCCCAGCACGGCGGCGAAGCCGATGAGCACGGTGTAGGACCAGGCATCGCCGGGACCGGTCAGCTCGCCGTAGCGGTGCGCCAGGAAACCGACGAACGTCGCCGCGCCCAGCGCGGTCACCGCGACCACCGCGCGAAGGTCGGCCACCATCGCGGCGTTGGTCGGGGCCGCCGCCGCTGGGGCTGGTCGGGCCGTCCGCTGCGTACGCGGCGGTCGCCGCACTTGTGGTGGTCAACTTCTCGCGCGTCGTCGGCGGGTTGCGGACAGGGCGGATGGTGAGACAGCACGGTCGAGCGGGGGCGGAATCGAGCAGGGAGCGACGGTGGGGATGGTGGTGGGTCCGGCCGCGGATTCGGGGTGTTGGTGACTCGACCGGGTCGGCAGTACCGCCAGCGCGATCAGCGCGCCGAGTAGGCCCGTCGCGGCGAAGCCCCAGGCTGGCACGGTGGCATCGATCACCGCCCCGGCCAGCGGGGCGCCGAGCGCAACCCCTACCACCATCGCTGAGCCGTGCAGGCCCATCGCCTCACCCCGTACGCTCGCCGGCACCAGCCTGCTCACGGCGTCGGCGGTGGCCGCCACGGTCGGCGCGGTGAAGGCTGCGGACGGCAGCAGCATCAGGGCCAACAGCCACCACTGGCCGCTGCCCAGGCCGACCGGAACGGTGACCAGACCGAGGACCAGGGTGAGGATCAGCGACGGCACCGGGCGGGACAGCGCGCCGTAGGTGAAGCCACCGATCAACGAGCACGACGCCCAGAGCGCCAGCACCACACCGGTCCAGTCGAGCTGGCCAGCATCACGCAGCACCGCCACCACCGACACATCGATGCCGGCGATCACCAACGTGCCCGCCGCGCCGCCGGCGAGCAGTCCGATCAGCCGTGGGGTCAGCCACTGCCGGCGCGGCAGTGCCGGTGCCGGCGTCGTCGCCTCGTCACGCGCCCGGGTCGGCGGGTTCAGCACCAGCAGGGTGAGTCCGGCCAGCACGATCCCTGCGCCGACGGCGTACATGGTCAGGGTGGGCGAGACCCTGGTGGCCAGGGCCACCGCCCCGGCTGGCCCGATCATGAAGCTGAGTTCGACCGACATCGAGTCCAGCGCGTACGCCTGACGGCGTTGGGTTGGCGGGACCAGCGCGGCGATCGACTGCCGGACCACGGAGAAGACCGGGAGGGTGAGCAGCCCGCCGACGAACGCGGCACCGAGCAGCACCGGGTACGGCAGAACCGGTGCCGTAGCCCAGAACAACGCCGAAACCGCTGTGGTCAGCAGCAGCATCGGCCGCAGGCCACGTCGGTCGACCAGCCGGCCGAGCAATGGCGCGCCGAGCGCCGAACCGACCGTCATCGCGGCCCCGACCAGCCCGGCGGCGAAGAAGCCGCGGCCCAGATCGAGGACGTGCAGCGTCATCACCACGGCGGTGGCCGCCACTGGCACTCGGGCCAGGATCGCTACCAGCAGCAGCGGCCGTAACCCTGGCAGCGCGAGCGCGTCCCGGTACGGCTTCACATCCAACACGGTCCGCACCTCCCGGGCCGCCCTTGCCTAATACGGGTAGTTCCTAGTTACGGCTTCGGCCGGGTGACCTCACCGATCCAAGGCGATCCAGTAGCGCCTTACTGGACCGTGCTCGGTGTCGCGGATGCCCTCGAGGACGCCGCCGTGGTGTTCGATCGTCCGGGCCGACGCGATGTTGTCGGCCAGGCAAGGGATGAGGACGCGATCTAGGCCCAGGACGACGCGAGCCTCTGTGAGCATCTCGCCGAGTGCCCAACTCGCCAGTCCTCGGCGGCGCGCGGACGGCCGGACGCCGTAGCCGATCTGGCCGATCTCGTCATCGAACTTGTGCCGGAGGGCGATACCCCCGAGTACGTGGCCGTTCTCGACGATCCACCGGGGTGAGCCGTGCTGTTCGTCCGGACACGGATCGCCGGCCGGATGGACCATTCGGACCCGCGCGTGCACCCAAGCGGCGAAGCCTTCGGGCGAGTCCACATCGTCGTCAGCCCTCAGGCCGAAGCCGTCCTCGTGAAGGCCAGGGCCCCAGTCGTCGCGGCATTTCAAGAACGCGGCGTGCAGGCGGACAGTCGGCAGAATCAACTCGGGCATGAGGTCACGTTATTAAGAGCCGGACCGCCGGGCGAGCCGCGTCTTACCAGAATTGATCATGCCCAGAAGGCGATCCAGCTCCATATAGTCCATGTGCTTCGACAGCAACCAGAAGGTGCCGTGCCGCCCTCCTGGGCAATGTCAGCCTGGTCAAGGACGCAACCCAGATGACGAAAGCCAGGCACTTGGCAAGCCCCACGGACGGCCATTTTGTGACTTGCGTCATACCCGAGTGGCCGTAACCGTCGGCGATCCTCCGACTCGCCGCCCGCGTGCGGTCAGCAGTTCGGCGGCCTGGGGTTTGTAGAGCCGCTGCTGCGGGCCTTCCCGACCAAGCCAGCCCACGCCACCCTCCGCTTCGGCGAGCCGGACGACCCGACCGCCGTCGAGCGGCGCATCGATATATGACCGCCCGATAACCCTCCTCAGAACAGAGTTCCAGACCGAACGTCAAGCATGTCCTGGGACGTATTCGTCAAGCGGGTGGTCGGACCAGACAATCACCGGTGGCGATTGTCCGCCGCCGACTGCCGCGCGCCACATGTCCGCCAGCTGATCTGCCACACCTCGGCGCACTGATCGCGGCAGAGGGTGAACCCGATTTCGCTTGCGCGTCCGCCGTGCACAGCGGCACCACGCGGGCTTGGCCGAAACGTATACATTGACCAGCGCCGGTTTGCTGTCGATGGATCGAGACGCCATGAACTACCCGACGCCGCCACCGTTTCCCCCGCCGCCACCGCCTCTTCTGCCCCCACCGCCACCGCCACTGCCGCCGCAACCGGCACGGCCGCGACGGCTTTTGCTGCTGTTTGGTGGCCTGGCCCTGGCGTTCCTGCTGATCTGCACGATCGGCGCGCTTGTCGTGGTGCCCCGCTTCACCGGCAACCCGGGTGGCAAAAAGGAACGGGCCACTGAGGCGCAGGTGGCGGTGAATACCGCCGATCAGGAGTTGAGACAGGCGGCTGAGCGGCTGCTCACCACGTCGGCGGTCCGCTACCAGGGGTCGTTCTCCGGACCGGACGGCGACCGCATCAGCATGGACGCCCAGGTGACAAACGAAGGCACGGTGCGAGGCAAGCTGATCACTGGCGGCCAGACCGCCGAGATCCTGGACC
The DNA here is from genome assembly GCF_040675055.1 of Micromonospora sp. NPDC049662. Taxonomy (NCBI): domain Bacteria; kingdom Bacillati; phylum Actinomycetota; class Actinomycetes; order Micromonosporales; family Micromonosporaceae; genus Micromonospora; species Micromonospora sp. NPDC049662. The sequence goes on along the minus strand of NZ_JBFAOC010000020.1, from coordinate 87,301 downwards.
TTGGCGATCGTACGTTCCTCAAGGTCGGCGAGGCGTTCTGGCGTAAGGCCGGGATCACCGACGGGCGCGAGAAAAAGTTTGCCAACCGGTGGGTGCGGGTCGCGGGCGACCTCTTTGGATTCGACTTCGGTGACGTCCTGGCGCCGGCTCTGCTCGCCACCGGCATGGTGCCGAGCATTGAGGAAAACGGCTATCCGCAGCAGGAGGAGTCACTCGGACTCGGCGTGGTCACCTCGGTGGATGGCGTCGAGGCACGAGCGGTGGTCCTCGACGGTGTCACGTACCTGATCAGTACGGCCGAACCGAAACGGCTGTTGGGTATGAGCACCACCCCGGTGGCCGAGTCGGGGAGCGGCTTTCAGACGATCGCGCACCGGGTGAGTGACGTCGAGTTGCGCGCCAAGCTGCAGGTTCTCACCGACGACCAGCGGCAGTTGCTGTTCGACGAGGTGAAACGTCAGATGGGCGTACTGGCGCAGTCCCTCGACAGCATCGTCCAGGTGTCGCTCACCGGCGACGCGAGCCTCAGCCCCTGCACCACCAACGGCTGCACCGCGAACCTGAAGCTCCGCAGCAGGGTGACGTCGGCATCCAAGTACGTGACGATCGACAAGCAGGTCACCGTCGAGGTGAACATCACCATGACGTTGGACGGCAGGCCGGTGCAGACCTGCCCGGAAGTCCTGATCATGAAGCCGAAGGACACCAAAACGGTACGGTGCCGCGCGTCGTACTACATCCCGCCGGCCCGGAAACCCAAGACCCACCAGGTGTATGCCGCGTACACGGCGGTCGCCCGGGCGGTCACCACGGCGGATGCCAAGAAGATGGCCGCTGACCTCGCCGACGAGATCAAACGCAACGGCACGTTGGGCGTCAAGCCGGCGGACAAGCCTCATGAGTACCTGCCGACCGGCGCGAACCCGCCGGCCCTGAACACCCGTCAGCAGCAGGCGAAGACCCGCGTCGAACAGCTCGCGAAGCAGGCTTGCAAAGACGTGCAGCGGTGGCCCGGAGAGTCCCCGCAGCACTGGGGCGACCGGGTGCACAAACGACTCGCCGAGCTCGTCGGTGCGGAACCGGCATCGGCCAACCTGTTCGCGGAGGTCGGCTACCGCAACGGTCTGCTCGCCAGGAGGTGGAAGAATCCGGTCACCGCACGAGAGGGCTGGGAGAAGGGCGCCAAGGCGCCGGATGTCGTGCTCGGCGTGGACGAACTGCGACCGGAACTCATCCTCGACCTGAAGACCGGCGCCAAGGGGCTCGAAACCAAGTGGTACGGGGACCTACAGAACCAGCTCCCAGCAAGGTATCGGAACGTTCCGGCGATCACCGTTCGATGCTGAGAAGGGGATGATCACGTGGATGTCGGCAGGTGGGAAAAGGCCGTCGACGCGTACCTGCTGCCCGCTCTGGGTGATGGCTGGCGTGCTGCGGAGGGCCGACTGGTGCGGGGTCCGGTCGGCTGGACCGCCCAGACGGTGCAACCAATTCCACCACTGCGCCGGCGGCCCAATTTCCAGGTCGAGGTGATCGTCTGGTTGCTCGCGGTGCCAGCGGCCGACGGCCACACGTGCTCACGGCGGCTGGAGGGAGTGTTCCCGGAGCCGGACGCCCTGGCCGGCTACGAACCGGTGATGGCCGACATCCGGGACGTCGTACTCCGGGAGGGCATCCCGTTCCTGGACCGTTACGGAGATGTCGAGGGCTTGCTCGCTTACCGACTGGAGTGGGAAGCCCAGGACGCGGAGCGTGGCCTGACCGACCCCGACATACGTGCAGCCGAGGAACTCGCCTACCTGCATGTGATCCGCGGTGACTGGGACGCCGCGCTGGCGGCTGCGGCGCTGGCTGAGGAGGCCGGCGAACTGAACCGTTCCCGCCCGCACCCGATCGCCTGGGAGGATGAGATCCTCGAACGCGTTCGTGCGGTGATCGCCCTCGGCCCGGACGGCGCCCGCGAGGCCCTCGCCCGCAACGCGGCCACAACGGCGGCCGCGTTGTCCCTGCCCTACTCCATGCCGCGTTGAAGCGCCAGGGCGAGCGGATGAGCGGCACCGAGGCGGATTAGAACGTTGCGGTACTTCGCCGCTGTGCGGGAACGGAAAAGGGCCGTCTCGGTTTCCCGAAACGGCCCTGATCTTGTGCGCCCGAAGGGACTCGAACCCCTAACCTTCTGATCCGTAGTCAGATGCTCTATCCATTGAGCTACGGGCGCTCGTGCTCAGCCAGTGTACACACCCGGCTTTCGCGCGGAGACTCCGGGATTCGAACCCGGGAGGGGCTTTAAGACCCCAACCGCATTAGCAGTGCGGCGCCATAGACCAGACTAGGCGAAGTCTCCCTGGTGGCCCGCAGACCACCGCGCCCGAGGATACAGGTCGGCACCCACCGGGGGCAAAACGACTTCCGGGGTACGCCGACCCGGGCAGCGCGCCCCGGTATTTCACCGCTGTGCGGGGGCGTGATCGGGACTACGCTCCATCGATATGCAGGAGCAGCCGCCCAGCGAACCGACCCGCCAGGAGCCTGCTGAGCGCCCGCGTCGGCGCCCGGCGCGGGCCACGTTCACGCCGCCGCAGGCGACCGATCAGCCTGCCGAAACGGCACCGGCGGCACCGGCGAGCCCGCGTCCCCGCCGGGCCAAGGCGGCGCCGGTGATCTTCCAACCGCCGGATCCGGACCGTCCCCTGCCCCGGCAGACAGAGCCCGCCCCCGCCCACCCGGAGAGCACCCCGGTCAAGCCGCCCGCTGCCGCCAGCGACGCGCCGCACCCCACCAGGGAACCCGCCGGCACCGCGGCGCACCCCACCAGGGAACCCGCCGACGACACGGCACACCCCACCGAGGAACCCGCCGGCACCGGGGCGCACCCCACCAGGAAGTCCGCCAAGAAGGCAGCTCAACCCGCCCAGGGCGCAGCTCGACCCGCCCAGGACGAGGCGCTTCCCGGCGCGGCGGGAGAGCCGACGGGCCAGCCACCGAGGGCGCGGGCGCCCCGGCCCCGGAAGACCGCCACCAGCACGGCGGCCGTCGCACCGACACCACCTCCGCCAGCGCCGGTCATCCCGGATGCGACGCCCGTCACACCAGAGCCGACCGAGATCACGCCAACCCCTCGCAAGCGCGCCACGCCCACCCGTAGAGCCGCCACGGCGAAGGCGGGCGCACCCGCAGTCGCACCGGCACCCGCGCCGGAAGCGGCTTCCGCGATCACCCCCGAGCCGGCCGCAGCGGCGGTCCCCCCGGGCAACCCCGAGGCGGCTTCGACGCGTACCCCCGAATTGCCGGCGGTGGTCGCGCGTCTGCGCGACCATCCCGGTTTCGCTCCGGAGTTCCTGGCGATGGAGGCGGTGCGGACGCTCGGACCCGGCGCGGCCGAGTGGACGCGGCGGCTGCGGGACCGCTACCCGGACGCTCCGGCGGACGGTCTGGCCCGGCTGGCGACCCGGCGGTACGTGCGGGCGGCGGGCGCGGGAGGGGCGGCGGCGGCGCTGGCCGGTCTGTTCGCGCCGCTGGCGGAGCTGGTGTCGGTGCTCTGGACCCAGGCGAACCTGGTGCTGCACCTCGCGGCGGCGTACGGACGCGACCCGGCGCATCCCGATCGGGCCGAGGAGCTGCTGGTGTTGACCCAGGTGCATCCCGACGCGGCGAGCGCGCGGGCCGCGCTGCTCGGTGCGCGGGAGGCCGGTGATCCGGTGGAGGGGACGTGGCCGAAGGCGGCGGAGGCCGCCTGGCGGCTCGCCGCGCCGCTCACCGCGCAGGCCGGCGGGTGGGTGGCGTTGCGGTTGGCGTCCCGACTGGTGCCGGGGGCGGCGGTGGTCGCCGCCACGCTCGGCGACGCGGCCGCGGCCGATCGGCTGGCGGCGCGGGCGGTGGCCGCCTACCGGCCGCACCGGCGCTGAGCGGTCACAACCAGTCGAACCACTCGCGGGGCAGCGACGCGTAGCCGACGAAGGCGACCACGTCGAGCACGGTGTGCGCGATGACCAGGGGCATCACCCGGCGGGTACGCAGGTAGAAGAGGCTGAACACGACGCCCATCACCGCGTTGCCGACGAACGCGCCGAAGCCCTGGTAGAGGTGGTAGCTGCCGCGCAGCAGCGCGCTGGCCGCGATGATCGCGGCGAGCCGCCACTGGAGTTGGCGCAGCCGGGTGACCAGGTAACCGACCACGATCACCTCCTCCAGCACGGCGTTCTGCACGGCGGCGAGGATCAGCACCGGGACCGCCCACCAGACCTTCGGTAGCGCCGCCGGCACCAGCGTCGCGTTGAGGCCGAGGTGCGCCGCCACCCAGAACAGGGCCAGGCCGGGCAGGCCGATCAGCGCGGCCAGGCCGGCGCCCCGGGCCAGATCCTGGCCGGGCCGCCGCGCGTCCAGGCCGAGGGTCCGCGCCGGGTCGCCGGGGTCCCTGCTGATCAGGTGTACGGCGAGCAGCACCGGAAGCAGCGCGAACACGATGCCGAGAAGCTGGTACGTCAGGTCCAGCCAGGGGCGGGCCGACGCGGAGGTGTTCAGGGCGGCGGTCTGCTTGGAGAGCGGGCCCTCGGCGGTCAGCTTCGCGATGATCGAGACCACCGCGTAGACGGCGGACTGGCCCAGGGACAGGCCCAGGACCAGCAACGTTTCGGTCCCCAGCAGCCGGCGGGACACCGGGCGGGTCAGCTCAACGGTCACCGCACCACTCTGCCCGACGGACCGGCCAGCGGGCAGGGCCGACCGGCCGGCATGAACCGATCGCACATTCTGTGCGACCGGTGCACACGCTCCGTGGAGATTCTATGGGTGCCCGATCCGCTGCCGTCTGGAGAAGGAGCACCGGTGGACGATGTCGCACGGTTGCTGAAGGAGAGCTGGACCCTGGTCGAGGAGGACCGGGAGCGGCTGACCGGGCACTTCTACGCTCGGGTGTTCCTGCTCGATCCCGCCCTGCGCCAGCTCTTCCCGGTGCAGATGGCCGGCCAGGGTGACCGCCTGCTGGAGGCGATCATCACGGCGATCCACACCGTGGACGACCCGGAGAGCTTCGACGAGTTCCTGCGCGCGCTGGGCCGCGACCACCGCAAATACCACGTCGACGACCGGCACTACGCCACGATGGGCGTCGCGCTGCTCGACGCGCTGCGCAGCACCGCCGGCGACGGCTGGAACCTGGAGTACGACCAGGCGTGGCGGGACGCGTACGCGGCGATCGCCGCCAAGATGGTGGCCGGGGCGGCCGACGACGACAACCCGCCGTTCTGGCACGCCGAGGTGCTGACCCACGAGCGCCACGGCCCCGACATCGCCGTGCTGACCTGCCGGGCCCTGCAACACCCGCTGCCCTGGCGGGCGGGCCAGTACGTCAGCCTGGAGCTGCCCCGCTTCCACCCGAGGGTGTGGCGGAACTACTCGGTGGCGAACGCCCCGAACGACGACAACGTGCTGGAGTTCCACGTCCGGAGCCCCGGCGCGGGCTGGGTGTCCGGGGCGCTGGTCCGCCGGGTGCGGCCCGGACACCTGCTGCGGCTGGCGGCGCCGATGGGGTCGATGACCCTGGACCGCTCCTCCGAGCGGGACATCCTCTGCGTGGCCGGTGGCGTCGGGCTCGCGCCGATCAAGGCGCTGGTGGAGGAGTTGGCCACCTACAACCGGACGCGGTGGGTGCACGTCTTCTACGGCGCCCGGCAGGCGACGGACCTGTACGCGCTGGCCGCGCTACAGGATCTGGTGGCCACACACCCGTGGTTGTCGGTCACCGCCGCGTGCAGCGACGACCCGGACTTCGACGGCGAGCAGGGCGACATCCCGGACGTGGTGTCCCGGTACGGCCCGTGGACCACGCACGACTGTTACGTCTCCGGATCGGCGCAGATGGTCCGGTCGACGCTGCGGGTGCTGGCCGCCGACGAGGTGCCGCCGTCGACCGTCCGCTACGACACGTTCGGCGATCTCTAGACGTTCCTCCCCCCACACCGGGGCGCGTGCCCCTGCCCCCTGGGGCGCGCGCCCCGGTCCCCTCGCTGTCTCAGTAGCGCCAGGGTCGCCCGGTCTCCCGGTACTCCTCGACCGGCACCAGCGGCACGCCCGGCGCCATCCGGTCCACGTAGAGCCGGCCCTGAAGATGGTCGATCTCGTGCGCGACGAGCCGGGCCATGCCGAACTCGAACGACGTGATGATCCGGCTGCCGTCCCACTGGGCGTGTTCGACGTCGAGCCGCAGCGGCCGGGGCACCAGACCGCGGTGGTCGAAGAAGGAGAGGCACCCCTCGTACTGCTCGTCGGTCTCCGGGTCGGCGTCGACCACCCGGGGGTTGAGCAGGACGACCGGTTCCGCCGAGCGGTCGGGGGGTCGGACGACGGCCGCGGCACGGCCGATGGCGAGCTGTGGGGCGGCGATACCGACCCCCTTGCTGAACGGGTGCAGCTCGTCGAGTCGGGCCAGCGCCATGATGAGGCGGTCCACGATCTCGCGGGCCGCCTGCTCCTCGCCGGGGAGGTCGAACTGTCGCACCGGCTGTCGGAGCAGGTCGTCGCCGCGCTGCACGATGCCGATCCCGCGCATGCGGTCGCTGGGGCGGACCCGGGTGGCGCCGGGGCCGACGTCCGGCTCGGTGTCCGGCCGAGCCCGGAAGCGCCACTGCATCCGGTAGCGGGCGTTCAGCGGCGGGTCGTCGGTCTGCCAGTCGACGATCGCCCGGTCACCCTCGTCGTGCCGCTGCGGGGCCGTCCGCAGCGGGCCCTCCTCCGCCGAGAGCGAGGTCTCCACGCCCCAGACCTGCGGATCGAACGCCGCCGGCAGATCCAGGCGTACGGCGAGACGCCGGGTGGGCAGCCGGACGGCCCGCTGGAACCAGGGGCCCCACTTGTCGTGGCCGACGCTGTACGCGTACTCGATGGTGGTCCGGTCGCCGGGGTACAGCGGAAAGCGGCGTTCGCCGTTCTCGAAGAGGAGCCAGATCTCCTTGAACGCGTCCCGGTCGTGTTTCGCCCGCCAGTGCATCGGCTCGGAGTCGCCGGTGCCGTCGTCGCGTCGGGCCTGTAGTTGCAGCTCGGCGAAGGTGAGCGGGTGTTCCCGGTGGTGCCGGTTGGAGCGACCGGGATCGTTCGGGTAGCGGTCCACCGCGACGCGGACGAGGTAGCGGGTGACCGGCTCGGTGCCCGCGTTGTACAGCTCGCGGCGGATGACGCACCGGTAGCCGTCATCGGTGTGGGTGAGGGTGGCCAACTCCCGCTCCACCACGAGGCCGGTGCCGGGGGGCAGCCACTGGCTGGACAGCGGGGGTTCGCGCTGCGGTTGGCCGGAGCGGGCGTGCCGGAGGTCGTCGTACTCGCGGAAACGCTGCCAGATCGCGCCGCTGGCCTCCAGGACGGCCTCGGCGCGGCGGGCGAAGTCCTCGGTCGGGCGGTGTCGGCGCCCTTCGACGTGGCTCACGTAGGACGGGTCGAAACCCATCAGCACGGCCAGTTGTTTCTTGGAGAGGCCCCGCCCGGCGCGCTGGCGGGCAAGCTCGGCCGCAAAGGACTCGGCAGCCCGCTCGAGGGGTGAGGTCGTCATCGGCTTCCTCGCGGCCGGGAGTATCAGTTTCACGTTCCGTGGCCGAGCGCACACTCATCTGGCATGTTCCCGACACACCGCTTGACAGCTCATGTCTTGCCGCCTGTGACGGCGGCCGGCGGTGGCAACCCCCGCCGGGCGGCTGGAGTCCTTATCCCCGTGAGAGTTGATCCGAGTTTCGACAGCTTCGTCGAGCAACGGTCGGCGGCGCTCCTGCGGCTCGCGTTCCTCCTCACCGGGGATCGGGGCCACGCGGAGGATCTGCTGCAGACGGCCCTGCTGCGCACGATGCGTCGCTGGTCGAAGGCCCGCGAGGCCCCTGAGCCGTACGTCCGGCAGGTCATGGTCAACCTGTCCCGGGACCGGATCAGGGACCTGCTGCGACGCCCACGCGAGACGGCGCTGCCGGACAACCCCGACGCCTTCCGCTCCACCGATCCCGGATTCGACGGCGTCGGGGAGCGGCAGACGGTCGCCACGGCGCTCGCCCAACTTCCCGTGCGGCAGCGACAGGTGATCGTGCTCCGGTACTTCGAAGACCTCTCCATCGAGCAGACGGCGGAGCTGATCGGCTGCTCGATCGGAACGGTCAAGTCGTACACCTCCCGGGCGCTGGCGCGGCTGCGCGAACTACTCGGCGACCTTCACGAAACCGAAGAGGCAAGGACCCTGCGATGACCGCTCTCGACGACGAACAGCTGGGCCGCCTACTGGGCGACCGGCTCCACGAGGAGACGTACACCATGACCGCACCATCGAATCTCACCGAGACCCTGCACCGTAAGAACCGCCGTCGTACCCGGGCACTGGGTCTGGCCGTGGCCGCGCCGGTGGTCGCCGCCGTGGCCGTGGGCGCCTCGCTGGCGTTCGCTCCCGGAGGCGTGGGAGGCGGCGGCGCCCCGAAGGAGGCGCCGGAGATGCTCACCGTCGGCTACGTCGCCGAGCAGACGGCCACCGCCCTGGGCCAACTACCGGGGTACGTCCAGCACGAGACCGCCAAGCACCAGGGCCGGGACGGCAAGCAGGCGAGCCTGATCGAGCTCTGGGCCGACCGCACCACCAGCCGCGAGCGGCAGGACAACAAGATCTACTACGGCGACGTCCGCTCGTACACCGTGGCGCTGGACGGCTCCACCGCCGTCGAGCTGAACCATGACAAGAAGAAGTGGTGGACCTACCAGGTCTCCTCGCTCAAGCCGGCCGACACCAAGCAGGTCCAGTACCTACCGCCGTCGCTCAACCCCAAGGACCTCAAGCGCGCCGTCGACAGCGGGAAGGTGACGCTCGTCGGGAAGGAGCGGCTGGACGGCAGGCAGACCGTGCACCTGCAGTGGCTGGGCGGCCCGGACAGCGCCATGGACACGGCGAAGACCGCCGAGGAGTCCATGCAGATCTGGGTCGACGCGAAGTCCTACCAGCCGGTCCGGGTCGTCAACAAGGTGTTCAGCGGCACCACCACCAGCGACTACGAGTGGCTGCCCCGCACGAAGGAGAACCTGGCGAAGGTGACGGTGACTCCTCCGGCCGAGTACCGGAAGCTGTCGTGCACGCCCACGCCGGCCAAGGACTGCGGCTTGAACGACTGAGTCGTGTTTACGAGGCCCCGGATCGCGGTACGCGGTCCGGGGCCTCTCGGCCTGCCCGAACAGGGCAGCCGCTGTCGCCCGGATTACAGAACACTCGGGTATGCCGGCGAGCATGGTTAGGCTAGCCTTAGCTCAGGACGGCATCTGACCGTCCGCCGGGGGAGGCTCCTCGGCCATCCGGACGGGGGACGGCTCAGGTGACTGCGGTGATGCCGAGGCGGGACGTGACCGCCACGCCGCTCGCCCCCGTCACGGCCGCGCTGCGGACCATGTTCGGCACCGACGACCTCCCCGGGCTCGCCCGGGGGCTGCTGGTCGACGACGAGCTGGGCTGGGCCCCCGCCACGACCCTGGTCGACGGCACCCGCCTGCCGGAGCTGCTGCGCGCCGCGAGTGTCCGCTGGGGCGGCACCCCGCACGCCTGCGCCGCGCTGGCCTGGAAGTCGTACAGCTACTGGACGGCGCTGCCGGTCGTGCTCGGTTGGGCCTCGGCCCGCCGGGTTCCGCTGCTCCACCCGGCCGACGTGCTGATCCACTTCGAGGACCACCGGCCCCTGATCACGCTGGGTCTGCGCCGCGGCACCACCGTGGCGGTCCTGCCGAGCGACCCGCTGGCGCTGTCCGGCCTGCCGGAGGTACGCGTCGTCGCGGGTGAGGCGGAGTTGCTCGCCGAGCTGCGGGCCTCCCTGCTCGACGCCCACCTGGCCCCGCTGATCGCGGCGATCCAGGCCGAGGTGCGGGTGGGCACCCGGACGCTGCTCGGCTCGGTCGCCTCCGGCATCGCGCACGGCATCCTGCGCGGTGCCGACGCGCTGCCCGGCTCGACGGTGCAGAGCATCGACACCCTGCTCGGCGCGCTCGACCTGGCCGACCTGGTCGAGCTGGTCCCCGGCCCGGCCGGCGAGCCCAGCGTCCAGCGCCGTACCTGCTGCCTGGCCTTCACGCTGCCCAGCCCCAAGGTCTGCCAGGGCTGCTGCGTCCGCCAGGGCTGACCCCCTTTTCAGTCGGTCAGCGACCGGACGTCCCACACCCACACGCCGCCGGTGAAGGTCGGCTGGATACCGGTCAGCTCGGTCATACCGCGACGTAGCTCCATCTCATGCTCGTGCGGTCCGAGGATCACCACGCCGGCCCGCCAGTAGCGCAGGTCGTCGACCGCCTTGACCCGACTCTGCGGGGTGATCGGCGGCACCGCGCCGGTACGGCGGATGGTGGCGAAGAAGCTGCTCGTGGGTCGCGGCGGCGCGGTGAACAGCGCGACCTTCGGCGGCTGGGCGCTCGGGCGGGTGTCCGGGCCGAGGAAGTAGCCCCGGGCCAGCGGCATGTCGAGCCGGGTGACGGCAGCCCAGCGCAGCGGCTCCGCGTAGGTGGTGTCCGGCAGCGGCAGGGTCACCACACTGCGCCCACCAGCCACGTACGGCCGCCAGGCCCCACTGGTCACGAAGGTGGGCACCGGATCCAGTTGGACCACCGGCAGCGGGGTGGGCAGGATCGGCAGCAGGGCCATCGTCAGCACGGTCGCGGTGGCGAAGCGGATCTGCAGCCGGGCCGCCGGTCGGGCGCGGGCCAGCTCGCGGGCGCGCTCGGCACCGTAGGCGAGCAACACCCCGATGATCGGGGTGATCGCCAGCGCCCACCGGGTCGGCACCACCGAGTGCAGGATCGGCAGGTTCTCCAGCGCCGCCCAGGGCCCCGGCACCCCGGTGCCGCGATTGTTGAAGCGGATCTCCCGGCCGAGCGAGAGCACCGCGAAGAGCAGCCCGAGCCCGGCCAGCGCGAGCACCACCGCCGAGCGCCGCAGCCACCAGACGAGGGCGACCACCAGCACCAGCAGCGACCAGCCGAAGAAGCTGTTCTCCTCGGTCGGGTTCTTGGCCAGGCCGGCGGCGGTGCGCGGGCTGCCGGCCAGCGACTCCCGGGAGTACGCGACGAACGAGGCCAGGTCACTGGAGTAGCCACGGATCAGGCTGGACAACCCGGAGTAGGCGCCGGGGCCGAAGAACTGCACGTACAGCGGGTACGCGAGCAGCGCACCGGCGACCACGGCGGCGACGGCCAGGCCGGCGAGGAACCCTCGGGTCCGTGATCGCAGAGCGGGGCGAGCGAGGGCCAGCACGCCGACGACCACGCCGAGCCCGATCGCGGTCATCAGCAGGATCTCCAGGTTGAGAAACGCCTGCCAGACGATCACCAAGGCGAGCAGCACACCGTTACGCAGCCAGCGGCCGGGGTCGGCGAGCCGCAGCGTACGCCAGATGATCAGCGGGACGACGAACTGCGACACGATGTTCGGGTGGCCGTTGGCGTGCGACACCATGGCCGGCGCGAACGCGCAGAAGCCGGCGCCCAGCCAGGCCGGCCCCCGGCTCTTGACCAGGACGCGGGAGAGCAGGAAGTACCAGGCCGTGGCCGTGGCGATCATTCCGAGAGTGAGAAAGAGCAGGAATGACACACGTGGCCCGAACAACAGGGTGATCGGCGTTATTGGCAATGAAATGGATAATACGGACGTATTTGCCATGAGGTTGACGCCGTCCGGCACGTTCATCTGGTCCGAGTGGAACGGGTACGCGAATTGCGTGACCACCCGCGCACCGTGCGCCATCATCCATTCGAACTGCGACTGGTCCGAACGGTTGTCGCGCACTCCACTGCCCGGGTCCCACCAGAGACGCCCGGTGATCCAGAAGGCGAGCACCACGAAGCTCAGCACGGCGGCCAGATCGACCCACTTCCCGTTACGGCGCAACCGATCGCCGTCGCCGGGCTCCTCCACCCGCGACGCGGTGGACGGACCGTCGCCGGGAGCGTCCGATTCGGGAGTAGTCATGACAATTCATAGGGTAGTCAGCGTATGACGGTGCCGTGACATGTTTCGAGGTACTGCCGTACTATGTGCCGGGTTCGCCGACCGCCGATCACGTGCCCACCCCCCGACCCGCAATTCGGCCAACAGCTCCCCCGATTCCGCTGCCATCCAAGCGGATGATTCACTCTGTCGGTCCAGGCACGGGTCGAGTTCATATCGTGAGGAATCGACGCATGGCAGAAATCACTGGGGACCAGCGCGTCCAGTCCGAGGTGCTTGAGGGCCTGGCGATGGCCGTCAACCACCGTCGCTGGTTCGTCGAACTGGCGGTGCCGTACCTCGGTGACGACCCGATCGAGATCGGCAGCGGCCTCGGCGACTACGCGCTGGAATGGTCGCAGCGGCTACCCCGGTTCACCGCCACGGAGGCCGACCCCGACCGGCTCGTGCAGCTCAAGGAGCGGCTCGCCAGCCAGGCGGGTGTCGACGTCCGGCAGATGCTGCTGCCGCACAACGATCGGGGAAACTACAGCGCCGCGGTCTCGTACAACGTGCTGGAGCACATCGACGACCACGTGGGCGCGCTGCGCAGCATGCGTGACCTGGTCCGACCCGGCGGCGCGGTGATCATCATCGTGCCGGCGTTCCAATTCGCCATGAGCCCGGCCGACATCGCCACCGGCCACGTCCGCCGCTACACGAAGAAGACGCTCGGTACGGCGATGACCGAGGCCGGCCTGACCGTAGAGAAGATCCACTACGCGAACGCGCTCGGGTTGATCGGCTACTTCATGGCCACCAAGGTCTTCCGGCTCATGCCGAAGGAGGGCCCCATGGTCAAGGCGTACGACACCCTGGTCCTCCCCGCCACCAAGGCCGCCGAGCAGGTCGTCCGCCCCCCGTTCGGCCAGTCCGTCTTCGCCGTGGCCCGCGTCCCGGCCTGACCCTTCTCAACCGCGCCGATCTTGCACTTCCTGTTGCCGTAACGTCCCCTCTGCGGGGGTATGTCGGCACAGAAAGTGCAAGATCGGCGCGGTGGGGTTACTCCTTGGTCTGGTGGGTGGGGCGGATTACCGCCCGCGCCAGGGTGTGGAAGGTCAGGTTGAAGCCGACGTAGGCGGGGCTCGCGTCGGGGGTCACGTCCAGGCGGTCGACGTCCAGGGCGTGCACCGCGAAGACGTACCGGTGGGGGCGGTCACCGGGCGGCGGCGCCGCGCCCCCGTACCCCTGCTCGCCGTAGTCGTTGCGGACGGAGAACGCTCCGCCGAGATCGGTGCCCGCCGCGCCCCCGGCACCGGCGGGGAGCTGCGTGACATCGGCCGGCACGTTCACCAGCACCCAGTGCCAGAAGCCGCTGCCGGTCGGCGCGTCCGGGTCGTAGCAGGTGACGGTGAAGCTCTTGGTCTCGGCGGGGAAGTCCGACCAGGTGAGCTGCGGCGAGACGTTCTCACCACCGGCGCTGCCGTGCGCGTGCCGGACGTCCATCGGCTCGCCGTTCTGCACGTCGTCACTGGTCAGGGTGAACGAGGGAACGGTCGGCAGCAGCTCGTACGGGTCCGGGGCGATCGGTCGTTCCAGGGTCATCGGTACGCGTCCTTCCGGAGTGGGCAGATACCAGCCTCTTCATACCCCTTTCCACGGCGTGGAACGACCGATTGGTCGGGGTGTGCCGGATCACGGGAGCGGGCTAGGGTGATGCCCCTGAAGCGTTCCACGGGGGGAATTTCTTGCTCAGCATCTGGCGGGACTTTCTGGTCGCCGTCGTCGGCGTCCTGCGCAAACCGGACGAGCGGGCGCTCGCCGAGGAGCGTCGACGCGCCGTCGAACGACTCGCCGACACCACGATCCGCGAAGCCCGACGGGACGAACCCGAGGGAAACTAGTCGTCGCCGGTCAACGGGCCCAGGAAACGAAGCGCTCGTACAGCTCGCCCGCCGGAATGGCAGGCAGTTCACTCACCGCCACCGCGTGCAGGCTGCCCACGTACATGGACAGGCCGATCCGGTCCCGCCCGTAGGCCTCGGCGAGGCGGACTCGGGCCGGCGCACACGGCCAGGGCGTGTCCTGCTCACAGCTCCGGCAGGTCCATTCCGGCCTGCGCGGCACGTGGAAATCGGCGAGCCGGCCATCTAGTGCAGCGGCGGCCCGCTCGCCCTGAGCCGCTCGGGCTCGCACCGCCGCCGTGACGGTGGTCGGCACCTCCCCGATCATCGACCCGCACCGGTTTCCGGCCTATCGGCGGACTGGTCACGAGCCTGAGCCAGCAGCCGCGCCCGCGCCGCCTCCTGCTCCGCACGTTGGATAGCCGGACCGATGGCCGTCCGTGGTGCAGCGAGCGACAGCCACCGGAATCTCCGGCGCAGCAATCTGAAGGGCCAAACCATCGCGGCGTCCTCCCGCCTCAGGGCGTGGCGGCCTGGCCGCTGCCCCTCCGGATCGACGGCCACCCGCAACACCTACTGCAATCGCGAGGACACGCTATGGAGTTGAACGGGCCGCAGAGGGTACGAGACGTACCCAGCGACAAGACGTACCCCTAGAGTTCCGGCACCGCTATCCGGCTCTCCAACTGAATCGCCTCAGCCCGAATCGCCGCTGGCGCCTCCCGAGCCAGCCTCCCCGCCAACTCCTGGGCGGCTGGCGAGTATCGAACGGTCTCCGGAGACGTGGCTTCGGCGAGACCCAGCAAGTGAAGTGTCGCCTCCTGCGCTCCCTCAAGATCAGCGGAGCGGGCAAGCTCGACATAGTGTCGGCCGCGCCGCTCGGTCGACGGGATCGACGCTGGATCGAGCGAATGCGCACGCCTCTGCGCCTCGTCCGGATCCCCCAGGTCCACCGCGCACATCACGGCGTACACGTCGACCAAGGGCCGCGACACCCGGGTGCGAAGGCCGACGAACTCCGCTGGTAGCGCCTGCTCGACCACCCGACGGGCGGCATCCAGATCCGACCACGCGCCCTGGTCGCCGGTGCGGGCCCTCGTCAAGGCGGTACAGAGAAACAGGTCTGCCAACATCTCCGCCCACTCGGTGCCCCCATCGGCGACCCGGGGCTCGATCAAGGCGCGAGCCTCCCGCAGACGCTCCAACGCTTCGTCACCGCGGCCGACCGCCCGCAACAGGTGTGCCGCGTACCAGGTCGACTGAGCGATGGCGAGTGGGTCATCGGCGTCAAGGGCCGCAGCCATGCCTCGATCGACGGTCAGCCAGCACAGCTCGCGGTCACCGTGCCAGGCGAGGTATGCCTGTGCGAGATGATGCGCCTGGGCGAGCAGCGCGAGGCTTGCGCGCCGGTCGCCGCCGGTGTGCAGCCGGGCCGCGCGCTGGGTGGCGTCGAGCAGGCCGGGCAGGATGACGCTCACCTCGGTGCGTTGATGCCGCGAGGTGTGCCAGGTCTGCCAGGCGGCATCCACGGCACCTCGTAGATAGTCAGGGGAGTCCGGCGTACCGGAGAGGGTGATCTGCCAGGCGGTGAGTGCGCGTCGAACGTCGCCGATGGCGGGATGACTGGGTCGTCCGTCCAGCGACAGAGTTACCTGCGGACCGAACAGGTCGCCGAGGTCACGCACGCCAAGGTGCGGAGCTAGCTGCTGGGCGGCCCGCAACGTCAGGCTTCGACGCCCGTTCTCCACGAACTTGACGGTGGTCGGCGAGAGCCCGGCAAGGCCGGCGAGCTGTTCGCGGGACAGGCCGGCAGCGCGACGAAGCCGCTCGACGCGCTGACCGGGGGTGAGTTGCTGATCGGACATGGAGGCACCTCGCAGCATCGGGTACATCGCGTACCCCGACCGTACGCCGCGGCGAGGCACCCGTCGATGTTCTGCGGAGCACGGAGTTCAGCACACGCAAAGTTATCGCTGGCTTCAGCCCTTTGACGATCAACTAGTTCACGGACCGGACCTGCTGGACCGGGATTGCGCGACTGACCATGACCCGGTTCGACGATCTCTGCGAATCTTCGTGTCGGCTTAGCCGAGGCGAGCTCTTAGGCGCCGGCCATCACGCATGGGCGACAAACACTCGGCGCGCTGGATCAAGCGCGAAGCTTGCTTGACTCGTCAGGCTTGTCCAGTACCTCTATCGTTGAGGGGATGTCCAAGGACCAGCGCAAGCCTCATGCTGGGGCAAGACGCCTCTGGCGAATTTTGGTCATTGTGGGTGTAGTGGGCATCTCTGGCTGGTGGTGGTCACCAACGGCTGTCGGAATCGCCGCCAGCTTTCTGCGCTCTGACTTGGCAGTTAAGGACAGCGTCAGCAGCGTGGTAAGCATGGCCGTGGGGATCCTGTCGCTTCTAACGTCGACCTGCTTGGGGTTGATCCAACTTAGAGCCTCTCAACCGACGGCATCGCTAGACGACGGGACGAAGGTCACCAAACAAGAGGAGAGTTCGGAGCCTCTAGAGGTGACGATCCACAATCTGCCCCAGGTGAACAAAGTGCGCGCTTTGGCGCTAAGGGTTCACGCGTCAATTGACTTGGATCACCATGTAGCAGGGGACGGCAATACGGGGTTGAACGACGAGCTGCCGCTGTTTGTTCCTCGCGAGAATTTTGGGGCCGTTGTCGACGCGCTCCGCCGTTGCAGGACCACTGGCGGCTTTCTACTTCTAGTCGGCAATTCGAGCGTAGGCAAGACTCGCCTCCTGTATGAGGCGCTACGCAAAGCCCTCCCAGACTTTCGCCTTCTTGCGCCAGATCTTGGTGACGGCCAGCTTCTGAATCGGCTTGCCGACTCGAACCTACCACTATCTCCAACGGTCATCTGGCTGGACGAGCTGCAGCGATTTATCGAGGGCCCTTATCTTGCCGCCGGCGATGCCCCTGTTAGCGCTTCCGCCGTGCGGAAGCTACTCGGTTCCTCCAGCTCGGTTGTTTTCGTCGCCACACTATGGCCCGAATACGCGCAACAGTTGAGGGCAACCCATATCATTCCTGCGCTGGGCGTCCACAAGCCCCTATACCCTTCGGCAGTAGATATTCTTGACAATGGACAGTTAACAGAGATCGCTTTAACTAGCTTCACTGTCGAGGAGCGTGCGAGAGCCGAGCATCTAGCTCTGCAAGACCCTCGCCTTGCCATAGCTCTACGAACGACCGATTACAATGTAACGGAAGTACTTGCGGGTGCACGAGAAGTTGTTAGACGCTACGACAGGGGAACCAAAGAGCAGCGCGCAATTATACATGCAGCGGTTGATGCTTGGCGGCTAGGAGTTAAGGCTCCCTTGACCCTCGGCACGCTTTCAACCGCCTCCAGGGGCTATCTGCCGGGCCACTACCCAGAGGATTCTTGGTTCCAGCGCGGCTTGAACGAATTGACGACGGCAGAGCGTCCGCAAGACAGGGCCACCGCACCCATAGTGGTGGTCACTAGCGCTGATCGTCGACAGGTAATCGGATACCTGGTGACCGACTATCTCCTGCAACGCTTGAGTGTAAGCCGGGCGTCATCGGACGTCCCGGATGTAGCTTGGGAAGCATTCGTCGGCACGGCAATCAGCATGGACGACCAGATGCGACTGGCCGAGAGTGCAATCCAATTAGGGATGCCCCATCACGCTGAATCGCTCTTACGTCGGCAGATGGGCAAGAAGCACCCCTGGCGGGCAGAGCATCGGCTGGCACTCCTACTCTCAATGCAAGGTCGCTTTGAGGAGCTGAGCCAACGAGCAAATCTCGGGGATGAGTTCGCTCTTGACGCGTTAGTCGGGTCGTTGATGCAGTCGAATCAACCGAAGGATGCTCTTGCAGTCATACGGTCATTTGCCCAATCGGAAAGCCCGCAATTGCAGCTGAAGCTCGCTGTGCTTTTTGACATCACTGGGCGAACAGATGAGGCAATTGCTATCTTCCAGGACCTAGTAATCAGGGGTGACCTCTATTCTCAGCGTCGCCTACTCGAGCTGCTCGTGTCCCAGGGCCGCGACTCTGAGGCAATCCAGGTTGTGAATTCACTAACCGATCGAAAATGGCTCCCCGCGTTCAGGTTGGGTCATTTAGATTCTGCGACACAGAGTAGCGCCTCCCCGTTATTTTGACATCGTACAATCTCACCGATGTTTATGTTTCAGTCGCTGCAAGCTCGACTAGAACATAGCCATCCTGCGCATTGTCGTACTCACCCCGCCCGCTCGAGCGGCCCGGAAATTGAATCGATGTTGGTCGACCAGGCTGCACCGCCGACCACCAGCACTCCGGCCACCCCGCTCCCTTAATTCCGGATAAGCCTCATGCGGTCTGGGTTCGCGTATAATTCGCAGATAGCGACGTCCGAGGCATAACACAAGGGGCCGGTCCTTCAAGACCGGCCCCTTGTCGCATTTAGTCTCAGAACTCGCGCAGCGCTGTTCCCGAATATCTTCAGGCTGCCACGGGCGCAAGGTGTTGGCCGACCGCTTCGTCCAAGTCCGGATCGGCCAGTCGAAGAGCAGCGTCGAACCGGTGCTGAAGATTACTAACGAGTCTGGCAATTGTATTCCCACACCCGCCCTGCTCTAGATAAACTCGCATCCAGACGTCGCCGATGTCAAATCGCAGCCGTTGCCCCACGTGCAGGTCAACCGCCTCGACCTCAGCAATCCCCTGCGACGTTACTTCGGGCATCCCCCATAGCCTGAAAGGCGCGCGCGATGAGAACAGCGTCTCAAGGAAATTGGGAAGATCTGGGATCGCCTTACTGAACAAGATCACTACTGGGCCGCCAGTCACGCATCCGCCGCCATCCTCGTTACCGGAGGCTTGCCACGCGAGGGCCTTCTGTTCACACAGCTTCACAAGATGACTATAGCGATCAACGACTGTGCTCACGAATAATGCATGCAGCTCGAACGAATTGCCAGATACGGCAAACTTTCCCATTCGGTTAACAGCTTCCCGCACCGTGCCAAAATCTGGATCGGATAGGTTGGTTTCGACGCCATCGAAGGATACCGCAGATCGGAAGTCAGCACTATTTGATATAAAATCTAGTAAAGCCTCAGCATTGCGGCCCGATAGCTGAACCCGCAGATCCTCGGTGTCTGCACCAACGCCTCCCAAGAGCGCCCTACCCCGGAAATCCGTCCGCACTCGCCGAGCGCGAGCACCCGGCCAGATATGCCGCAGATGCTCTGACGGGAGCCAGATCCAGTCCAGATCCCGCCGGCTTCCGACCCAGGAGTTGAGAGTTGAGGACGCCCGGTCAGTCCTCATATCGGTATGGAAGCTCCAAAAACGAGGATTGAGCTGGTCCACCCAGAAACTTCCATTATCCGTATGTAAGCGATAGATGTATGCGTCACCGGTGGGTTCGACGTTTGACTGACCGGCAAGATCTTCGAGGTACGCGCCCGGCTCATCCGTATGGGCTTCGAGGACGAATGTCTTTGTCGGCGAGGCAGGGTTGAGAGTCAATGCCTCAGCCATGGCAGCCCTGGAGCTCACGACTGACCCCCTTCCTCTTCGGCCATCGAATCGATGTCCTCAACGTCATTATCCATCGTGCTCAACTCGCTGAGGAGGTCCATCTGGTCAGGGTTTGCGGGGGCTCGTCGACGTCGGGGCGCTTGCCCCGTCCTACTCAACGCCTGGTAGGCCTGGGTCCGGCCACGAGGATCATGGTCCTCCGGGGTTCGCAGAAATCTGATCAAGCCTTCTCGGCGGGAGCCGGAGGGGGGATCGAAGCTGAAGCGGTCAGGAGAAGCTTCAACGATCGTCGCTACGGCGGCCTTAACCACTGACTTTAGCTTGTTCTGGGCAGCATGACCGTAAAGTCCGTAGTGTGGCGCGACGCGCTCGGTTAGGCCAGTCCAACTAATGTGAGCGGTGCGTTTTGCCAGCTCAGCCACCATCGCCGCCCGGACATGGCGTTCCACCTCTTCCGGTGGGGACTCAGGGTCAAAGGCGATGACCCTCGGCGGCGGCGCGTTAAGCGTCACACCATCGGCGAGAGGGTCATGAAGCCTTTCTGATGCGTACTCACCGTCATGAAGGGCGATTCGGCGGTCACTCACCCCAAAGACCGGGAAGGGTATCCCTACGGTCTTCAAGCCAAGCCGGATCCGCTCAGCATGCTCCTCAAGACACAGGTACAACGTCTCGATGGTCGGCGTGGCCCTGTGCCGCAGACTCACATAGGCCGCCTGTACGGCGTTGGCAGCCGGCATGGCTGCATAGGCCCGCGCCTGGCTCTCCTCGATGTTGGCACCGGACTTCGCCTCGCACTGCACAAGGTGGTTTGTGGCTTCATGGAATAGCAGGACATCGATAACAACCTTGCCGGCAGGACCAACCGCAGGGACCTCCAAGCCAACCACCCTGAAGCCAGCCTGGGCGAGGGTCGGGGGGTTAATGTCTCCGGCCATAACCAGACCGAGGAGCGCATTGACCGGTCGGAGGCGCGCCTCCATGCTGGGTCCCCCCTTCGCCGATCCGCCGACCATATCGTCAAACGAAAGCTAAGGCTGTCCGGACATCGTCTGATTTTGCTGGCCATCCAGCGAGATCGCCCGGCGAACTTTGCCGCCCACTTGCCGCACGAGCAAGAGGCGGCGGTTCCGAACGGGACATTGTGAGACCGATTCGTCATTTACAGACGCACCCCCTAGCCAGCATTAGCGCTGGTCAGGGGGCACTTTGCTGTCCAGAGGGGCGGAGGGTGTGGGATTCGAACCCACGAAGACATCGCTGCCTTACCGGTTTTCAAGACCAGCGCCATCGGCCACTAGGCGAACCCTCCCGGACCGACACCCGTGGGTGCGCGGCCGTGAACAGTCTGCCACGGCACCCGGCGGCCGGCTCGGCGTCCCTCCCCGAAAAGCGCCGGCCAGGCGGCAGCTCCAGCGTCCACTGTGGCGCTGATCGACTCGACTTCCCTGAAACCGGGCGTCCCGCGCGCCCGGATGCCCCGATTTCGCTGAAGCCGAGTTGACCAAGCCCGCGGACCGCCCGGGTTCCCGCAAGCCGGGGCAACCGAGCCCTCGGTCCGCGCTGAAGCCGAGTTGACCAAGCCGACAGGGATCGGACCGCCGCGAGGGGTGCGTCTGCGGCGGGGAGCGCGGCGGGTGAGACTGGGGGCATGCGAGCCATCACCGTTCCGCAGCCCGGTGGACCCGACGCGCTGGTCTGGGCCGAGGTGCCCGATCCCGAGCCCGGCCCGGGTGAGGTGATCGTCCGGGTGCGGGCCAGCGGGGTCAACCGCGCGGACCTGCTGCAACGGCAGGGGCACTATCCGCCGCCGCCGGGCGCGCCCGCGTACCTCGGTCTGGAGTGTTCCGGGGTGATCGATGCGATCGGCCCGGAGGTGACCGGGTGGGCGGTCGGCCAGGAGGTCTGCGCGCTGCTGGCCGGTGGCGGGTACGCCGAGCGCGTGGCGGTGCCCGCCGGCCAGCTGCTGCCGGTGCCGGCCGGCGTGGACCTGGTCGACGCCGCGGCGCTGCCGGAGGTGGCCTGCACGGTGTGGTCGAACGTGGTGGGGGTGGGTCGACTCACCGCCGGCGACACGCTGCTGGTGCACGGCGGGGGCAGTGGGATCGGCACGTTCGCGATCCAGTTCGGGGCGGCGCTCGGCGCCACGGTCCTGGCGACCGCCCGGACGACGAAGCACGCCCGGCTGCGCGAACTGGGCGCGGCGCACACGATCGACTACCGGGACCAGGATTTCGTCGAGGAGGTCCGTGAGGCCACCGACGGCCACGGCGCGGACGTCATCCTCGACATTCTGGGCGCTTCCTACCTGGGGCGGAACGTGGAGGCGCTGGCCACCGGCGGCCGGCTCGTGGTGATCGGGATGCAGGGTGGCCGCAAGGCCGAGCTGGATCTCGGCGCGTTGCTGACCAAGCGGGCCAGCGTGTCGGCGACCGCGCTGCGCTCCCGGCCGCTGGCCGAGAAGGCGGCGATCGTGCGGGGCGTACGCGATGAGGTGTGGCCGTTGGTCGCGGCTGGCGCGGTCCGCCCGGTGGTGGACCGGCGGCTGCCGATGGCCGAGGCGGCCGAGGCGCATCGGCTGGTCGAGTCGAGCGACCACGTCGGGAAGGTGCTACTCACCCTCGGGTGAGGCGGGCGGCAGCATGAGGCGGGCGCCGGGGCCCTGGGCGGCGAGGGTGTCGCCGGGGTTGTAGAGCATGCAGCGTTGCAGGGACAGGCAGCCGCAGCCGATGCAGCCGTCGAGGTCGTCGCGGAGCTTGGTGAGCAGCCGGATCTTCTCGTCCAGCCGGCCGCGCCAGCTCGCGGAGAGGCGCTCCCAGTCCTGCGGGCTGGGGGTACGGCGCTCGGGCAGCGATTCCAGCGCGTCGCGGATCTCGTCGAGCGAGACGCCGACCTGCTGGGAGATCCGGATGAAGGCGACCCGCCGCAGCTCGGCGCGGGCGTAGCGGCGCTGGTTGCCGCCGGTGCGGTCGGCGCGGATCAGGCCGAGGCGCTCGTAGTAGCGCAGCGCGGACGGTGCCACGCCGGAGCGGACGGACAGCTCACCGATCGTCAACGCGTCCTGCATCACCGGGTCCTTGAGTTGAAGTGGACTTCAACTCAAGGTTACCGGCGATCAACGCGCGGAGGAGACCGCCGGGCGACGGCGGGCGCGCTCGCGACCGAGGATCCAGATCGCCTCGACGCCGTCCTTCCAGGTGATCTTCTTGCCCTCTTCGCGGCCCCGGGCCCGGTAGCTGATCGGCACCTCGTACGGGCGGATCCGGCGGCGCAGCAGCTTGCCGGTCACCTCGGCCTCCATGCCGAAGCCCCGCGAGCGCACCTCCAGCGACCGGTACAGCTCCACCGGCATCAGCTTGAAGCAGGTCTCCAGGTCACCGATGTACGAGTTGAAGAGGACGTTCGCCGCCATCGTGACGCCCTTGTTGCCCATCACGTACCAGAAGCTGTAGGCGCTGTGGCTGCCGAACGTGCGATTGCCGTAGACGACCGTGGCCCGCCCGTCGAGCACCGGGGCGAGCAGCTTCGGGATGTCCTGCGGGTCGTACTCCAGATCGGCGTCGAGGATGACCATGTATTCGCCCTCGGCGCTGTCGACCGCCGTCTTGATGGCCGCGCCCTTGCCCGCGTTGCGCTGGTGGGTGATCACCCGCAGGCGCGCGTCGTCGGCGCGACCGAGGACCTCGCCGGTGCCGTCACGGCTGCCGTCGTCGACCACGACCAGCTCGATCTCGCAGGGGTAGTCCACCGCCAATGCCTGCTTGAGGGCATCCGCGATGCGTTCTTCCTCGTTGTAGACCGGCATGAGGATCGAGAGCTTCACGGGAATCTCCACGGTGGCGACAACACGTCGGGCCTAGCCTAGCCTGGCTGGTCAGCCCAACGGTGGCCGCCACCGTCGGACAGCCGGCGTGGCGGTTTCAGCCCGATGGTGTTTACTTCCCGCCATGTCGGCTGCCGGCCCCCTGCTCGCGGTGCTCCCCGCCGCCTCGGTGCTCCTGCTCACGATCGCGTCGAAGCCGCGCGGGACGTCTGCGGTGGCCCCGTCCCGGCTCGCCGCGGTGCGCGCCGCGCTGCTCACCGGCGCGTACGCGGTGCTCGTCGTCGAGGTGCTCGGCGCGCTGCACACCCTGACCCGGCCGGCGTTCGTCGCCGCCTGGCTGCTCTTTCTCCTCGCCGCCGCGACGGCGGTGGCTCTGCGCCGGCGACGCGACACCCCGGCCACACCGGCCGCCGCCGCGACGCCGCAGCCGGTGCCGGTGGGCGCGGCGGTGCCCGCCGGCGCCGCCCCGGACACACCCGCCCCGGCCGTCGACCACGGCCCGGTGGGCGGGCGCACGGCCGCACCGATCCAGCCCAAGGGAGTACGCGCCAGACTGCTCACCCGGGCGACCGAGAGTTGGCGTACGGCGGGTCGGGGCGAACGGCTGCTCGCGGGCGGCATCGGCGGCCTGGTGCTGCTGGAGCTGCTGATCGCGCTCTTGGCCGAGCCGAACAACTTCGACTCGCAGACGTACCACCTGCCGAAGGTCGAGCACTGGGTGGCCCAGGGCGACCTCGACTTCTGGCCCACCGCCATCCACCGGCAGGTGACCATCCCGCCCGGCGCGGAGTACCTGCTGCTGCACCTGCGCCTACTCACCGGCGGCGACGCGCTGCACAACCTGGTGCAGTGGGCCGCCGGGGTGCTCTGCCTCCTGGTGGCCGCGCGGATCACGGCGCAGCTCGGCGGCGGCCGGCGAGCCCAGTTGATCACCGCGTTCGTGCTGGCCAGCACCCCGATGGTCGCGCTACAGGCCACCAGCACGCAGACCGACCTGGTCTGCGCGGCGTGGGTGGCGTGCGCGGCGACCCTCGCTCTGGACGGTCTGCGCCGACGCACCGGCTGGGGAACCGTGCTCGGCCTGGGGGCGGCCACCGGGTTGACCGCGGTGACCAAGACCAGTGGTCTGATCGCGGTGGGCCCGCTGCTGGTGCTCTGGGGTCTGGCCCAGCTCCGGCTGGCCCTGGCGGCTCGGCCATCAGCCGCCGAACCGTCGGGTCGGGCGGCGACCGCCGGGGCGTCGGCCGGTCGGGCGCGGCCGGTGTTCCGGGTAGTTACCGGCTCGGTGCTGATCATGGCGGTGGCCGCGCTGGTGGTCGGCCCGTTCCTGGCCCGGGTGACGGCCGAGTTCGGGCACCCGTTGGGCCCGCCCCGGCTACGTGAGTCGATCCCGATGGAGCGGCACGACCCGGCCTCGATTCTGGTCAACGCGCTGCGCATCGGGCACACGGCCTTCGACACGCCGGTCGCGCCGCTGCGAACCGCCGGCGCGGACGCGATCATCGGCGGTGCGGAGGCGATCGGCGTCGACCCCCAGGACCGGGCGATCACCTTCGGCCGGGAGGTGTTCCCGGTGCCGGCCTGGTACCCGGACGAGGATCGGGTGGCGTTCCCGATCGCCGGGTCGGTGGCGCTGCTCGGCGCGCTGGTCGCCCTCGTCCGCCCGCGCCGGATCGATCCGGCGCAGGCGGGGCCGCTGCGGGCGTACGCCGTGGTGGTGCTGGCCGCCGTGCTGCTGCACACCTCAATGATCAAGTGGCAGCCGTGGGGCAACCGACTGATCCTCTACGCCCTGGTGCTCGCCGTCCCGCTCGCCGGCCTCTGGCTCGACGCGCTCCTGCGCCGCCACG
Source organism: Micromonospora sp. NPDC049662 (assembly GCF_040675055.1). NCBI lineage: Bacteria > Bacillati > Actinomycetota > Actinomycetes > Micromonosporales > Micromonosporaceae > Micromonospora > Micromonospora sp. NPDC049662. Next base: position 62,290 of record NZ_JBFAOC010000020.1, on the reverse strand, counting down.
CCGACCGGACGCCGGAGCCCGCCGACCCGGATCGGAGGCGACGCTCGGTGGCCGCCGTGGCGGTCGTCGTCGTGCTCGCCACCTCGGCGCTGGCCGGAGTGCTCGCGCTGTCGTACGGCTTTCCGCGCCGGCTCGTCGGCTCGGGCTCGGTCTTCACGACCTCGGACTGGGACACCCGGTTCCTGCGCCGACCCGAGTGGGCCGACGAGTTCCGCTGGGCCGCGGCGGCGGTCCGCGAGAGCGGCGCGCGCCGGATCGGTCTGGTCGAGCGGAACGACGACTGGGAGTACCCGTGGTGGCTGCTGCTGCGCCAGCCGGACGGCAGCTCCCCGGATCTGGTGTCGTTGCAGTCGGTCCTGCCGGAGCGACCGCCCGCCGACCCGGCCTCGGTGGACGCGATCGTCTGCACCGGTAGCCAGCCGGCCTGCGCCGAGCTGATCCCGGCCGGGTGGCGGTTGGAGTTCCGCGACTACGTCGGTTACGCCCTGCCCCCGGGACGCTGACAACTACGGCAGGCGAGGGCCCCGCACGTACGACGTGCGGGGCCCTCGCTTTCGGCTACTTGGCGCGAGGGATGAGGACGAGCCGGGCGACGCCCTTGTCCCCGTCCTTGGTGCCGGCGACGCCGACCGTCGTGCCGACCTTCACCTCGCTGGGCTGCACCGTCGACCGCTTCTCGACGACGCGCAGGTCCTCGCCGAAGGTCCACGTCATCGTGAAACCGTCGGTGGACTTGACGGTCATCGAGTCGCCGTCGACGGCGGTCACCGCGCCACGCTGGACGGCGACGGTCTGCGTACCGTTCTCCTTGGTCTGCACCACCGCCTCGCCGTGCAGGGTGTTCTTCCGCAGCAGCACGCGGGCCTGGTGGCGCTTGCGCAACTCCTCGCCGCGCTTCTGCTTACCCTTCTCGGCCGCCGTGGGAGAAGGTGCGGGCGTCGCCGGGGCGGCGAGGGTCTGCACGTCCAGGTCGTTGGCGTCGAAGCCCATCGCGGTGAGCGCCTGGCCCTCCACACCCATCGCGGCGGCGACCTCGACAGCCGCGTCCCGCGCGGGCTGGCTGGCCACCTCGGCCGCGCCGCATCCGCTGACGCCGAGCGCCACCGCTGCGAACAGTGCCGTGGTGCCGGTGACGAATCCCCAACGTGGCATGACTCTCCCTCTCGTCCGTGGAGCCTTCAGCCTTCCCCGCGAGGACGAGCGGACCGTCAGGCCGATGTACGGGTCCGGTAAGGATCACCGGGCAGCCGGACCGTGAAGGCAGCGCCACCCTCGGGCGCGTGACCCGCGACAATCTCCCCGCCGAGCCGGCGCACCAGCCCGGCCGCGAGCGCCAGCCCGAGACCGCTGCCCACCTTGCGCACCCCCCGGTACCGCTCGTGCAGCGCCCCCCGCTCGAACGCCACCGCCAGGTCGTCGTCGGTGAAGCCGGGCCCGCCGTCGCGGACCTCCAGCACACCGCCGGCCGCCGGGTCCGGACCGACCGGCCGGACCGCGAGCACCACGGGCGCACCCGGGGGTACGACCCGCAGCGCGTTCTCCAACAGCCCGTCCAGCACCTGCCGGATCCGACCCGGATCGGTGTACGCGGACACCGGCGCGCCGGGCGTCTGGAGGTGGAACGGCACCCCGACCGCAGCGCAGCGGCCGGACCAGGTGGGCTCCGCGTCGGCGGCCAGTCGGGTGAGGTCGACGGGTACCGGCTCCAGCGGGAAGTCGGCGGCCTCCAACCGGGCCAGCGCCAGCAGGTCGCCGATCAGCCGGTCGAGGTGCTGGGCCTCGGCCAGCATGGTCCGGCCGGTGTCGGCGGTGCCGTCCGCGTCGATGACCCCGTCGGCCAGCGCCTCGGCGTACCCCCGGATCGCGGTCAGCGGGGTGCGCAGCTCGTGCGAGACGGACAGCAGGAACTCCCGCTGCCGGCCCTCGCTGGTGGTCAGCGCGGCGGCCAGGCCGTTCAACGCCTCGGCCAGGTCGGCGACCTCGTCCGGCGACTCGACCGGCACCCGCACGGCGCGGTCGCCGGCGCGCAACCGGGCGGCGGCGGTGGCCGCAACGCGGATCGGTCGGGCCAGGCGGCGGGCCAACAGGAGACCGGCCACCACACCGGCGGCCAGGCCGGCCAGCAGCGGCAGCCACAGGCTGAGCAGCACCTGCGCCCACAGCCCGTCCGACGTGGCGCGGGAGAGCACGACCCCGTTGCCGTCGGGCAGCGCCCGGCCCTCCACCAGGGCGCGGTGCCCGTTGACCGACCGGCGGGCCGACACGTTGCGGCCCTGCCCGATCCGCTGCACCACGCGCGGCGGCAGGCCCGCCCGGTCGACGGTCCCGCGCCGGATCAGGTACGCGTCGATGCCCTGGTCACGGAGTTGCTGGATGAGCTTCTCCTCGTCGGCGGCGCGTCCCCGGTCCAGCCGGGTCCGCAGCACCTCGGCGGCGAGTCGCGCCTGGGCGGCGAGGGCGTCCTGATCGCGTCGCTCCGCGCCCCGGATCGCCAGCGGCACGGCGACGATCGCCGTGACGAGCACCGACACCAGTGCCACCGCACAGGTGACCAGCACCGCGCGGGCGGTCAGGGTCCGGCCGAGCCGGTTACGCCGGGGGGCGGCCGACTGGCGGTCGCCGACCACTGGCAGCGCCATGGTCGGCGACTCGACGCGTACCGGCTGCTCAGGCATCGACCGCGTACCCCACGCCGCGGTGGGTGCGGATGACGCTGGCCGGGCCGAGCTTCGCGCGTACCTGCGCGACGTGCACGTCCACGGTGCGGGTGCCGGCGTGCGCGGCGTATCCCCAGACCCCGGCCAGCAACTCCTCGCGGGTGAAGACCCGCCCCGGCCGGGCCATGAGATGGGCCAGCAGGTCGAATTCGGTCGAGGTGAGCTGCACCGGCAGCCCCCCGGCGGTGACCGTCCGGCGGGCCGGGTCGAGGGTCACCGGGCCGACGACGCGCGGGCGTTCCGCGCCCTCGGGGCCACCGGCGGTGCGACGCAGCACGGCGCGTACCCGGGCGACCAGCTCGCGCGGGCTGAACGGTTTCGTCACGTAGTCGTCGGCGCCCAACTCCAGCCCGACGATCCGGTCGACCTCGTCGTCGCGAGCGGTGAGAAAGATGACCGGCGTCCAGTCGCCGGCCTCGCGCAGCCGTCGGCAGATCTCGGTGCCGGGAAGGCCGGGCAGGGCGATGTCCAGGACGCAGGCCACCGGGCGCAGCCGGCGGGCCGCGTTCAGGCCGGCCTCACCGTCGCGTTCGAGGTGGACGCCGAACCCGTCGCGGCCCAGGTAGAGCCGTACCAGGTCGGCGATGGCCGGCTCGTCCTCGACCACGAGGACGAGTCCGCGGTGCGGCGGTTCCGAAGTCACCGGCCCATGATTCCCGACCCGGTGGCTCGGCGCGATCGGTACGTGTTCGAGTTCGGTAAAGGCGCTCGTCGTACGGCGTCAGCGCGCGACGGCGGGACGGAACACGCTGGGCCGTACGGGGGCGGGCGTGTCGCCGATGGTGGCGAGAACCCGTTCGCGGGGTGCCCGCAGACGGGTCCGAAAGGCGTGGTTGAGCAGCGCGTCGAGCTGCCACACCTGCTTCGGGTGGGTGGTGCGGATGAGGAACCGCTCGCGGATCCCGTCGATCGCGGTGGCGGCCAGCTCGACCGAGTGCAGCCGCGGGTCGGGGCTCCACGTGACGTTGCTCAGCTCTCGCAGCTCGGTGTTGAGGTGCAGGCGCAGTCGGTGCAGGAGTCGGGTCTGCTGGGTCACCACCAGTCGGCGGTGCGTGAGCAGCAGCAGGTAGTCGCCGGTGACCGGACGGTCGGGGCGGCTACAACGGGTGACGAGGATGGTCGCGTCACCGGAGCCGACGCAGCGGCGGAACACCGGCATGTGCCGGCTCACGGTCTGCACGGCGAGGCCGGCCTCGGTGGCGGCCGGGAGGAACGTTCGGGAGAAGACGTCCATGACCTGCCCAACGACCTGCCCGGCGGGGTGACGTGGGTCACGGCGAATTTTTGGAAGTTCCACGCCGGCCCGTCGCACTGCCTGTCCGATTTCCGACCTGGACGGATGCCGGTCAGCTTTCGGGCTGAAGCGGGGTAGCGGCGAACAGCTCGGCGAGCCACCCGGGCACCGCCTCGGCGTACTCAGCGCGGGCCGGGTCGGTCGTGTCGAGGGCCCGCCGCCAGGAGAGCGACCGGCTCACCGCGCCCAGGTTCATCGCCAGGCCGGCGGCCTCGACGAGGGTGCGGCGGTCGTAACGGTCGGTCCACGCCTCCAGGTAGGCGTCGCGCAGCCGGGCCAGGCTGGCGTCGTCGGCGGACAGCGCGGTGGCGTACCGAATGGAGCGCAGGGTCACCAGCAGCGTGCCGAAGGGGTGCGCCACCGAGGCGTCGCCCCAGTCGAAGTAGCGGTACCCGGCCGGCCCGGCGAAGACGTTGCCGTCGTGCAGGTCGTCGTGCTGCACGGTCGCCTCGATGCCGATGTCCGCGAGCCGACGGCACCGCCGCGCGTACGCCGGAACCTCCGCCCGCAACCGCTCGTACGTCTCGACGGTCAGTCCGCCCTCCGCGCCGACGCGCAGCGACTCGGCATCGTCGAGCAGGTCGGCGAGCAGCCCGGCCAGCGCCTCCGGACGGTGGTCCGGCACGCCGAGGGCGACCAGTTCGTCGGCGCGCGACGCGGTGGCGAGTTGCAGCGCCGCGTACCCGGGCAGGGCCCGCTCCCAGTGCGTCAGGTCGGGGTCGCGGCCCAGCACGTCGCGCAGCGTCTCCCCGCCGTCGGGGAGCAGCGACCAGCCCCGCTCCCGGTCCACCCCGATCGGGGCCAGCACCCGCTCGGGCGTCAGCGCGGCCAGCGTCGCGATCAGGACCGCCTCGTGCGTCGTGCCGGAGTTGTTGGCCTTGAACCAGACCGGTCCGTCGTCGGTCGGCACCCGCCAGACCAGCGACCACGGCCGGACCCGGGGCTCGACCGGCCCACTGACCCGCCGGCCGGTGCCCGCGAGTCGCTCGTCGACCCAGGACCGGGCCTGCTCCTGCCACTGCACGCTGGACCAGTCGGGAGCGCGCTCGTCGGCGATCGTCGTCACGATGGGCACCCTAGGCGGCGTGCCCGACCTCGGCGAGAGCATTTCCGGGGCGGATCAGACCAGCTCGACGATCGTGGCGTTGGCCATGCCGCCGCCCTCGCACATGGTCTGCAGGCCGTAGCGGATTCCGTTGTCCCGCATGTGCGCCAACATCGTCGTCATGATCCGGGCGCCGGAGCCACCGAGCGGATGCCCGAGGGCGATCGCCCCGCCACGCGGGTTCAGCCGCTCCGGGTCCGCCTCGGTCTCCGCCAACCAGGCGAGCGGTACGGGGGCGAACGCCTCGTTCACCTCGTACACCCCGATCTCCTCGATGCCCAGCCCCGCGCGGCGCAGCGCCTTCGCGGTGGCCGGGATGGGCGCGGTGAGCATGGTGACCGGGTCGTCGGCGGCGACCACCGCGGTGTGGATGCGGGCCAGCGGGCGCAGGCCGTGCCGGCTGGCCCAGTCGGACGTGGTCACCACGAGCGCGGCGGCGCCGTCGGAGATCTGCGACGCGGAACCGGCGGTGACCACACCGTCGGCGCGGAACGGGGTGGGCAGCTCGGCGAGCCGGTCCAGTGAGGTGTCCCGGCGGATGCCCTCGTCGGCCGCGACCGTGCCACCGTCGTCGAGGGGCACCGCCGCCAGCTCCGGGTCGAACGCGCCGGCGTCCTGCGCGGCGGCGGCCTTCTCGTGGCTGGCCAGGGCGAACTCGTCGAGCTGGGTACGGGAGAAGCGCCAGCGCCGGGCGATCAGCTCGGCCCCGACGCCCTGGTTGAAGGGGAGCGGCGCGTCGTCCGCGAAGCCCTCCACACCCCGGTAGCGGGCGCGGAGCTGGTCGCTGAACGGCAGGCCGTCCGCCACGCTGGAACCCATCGGCACCCGGGTCATCGACTCCACCCCACCGGCGACCACCAGGTCGGCCTGGCCGGAGAGCACCGTCGCGGCGGCGAAGTGCAGGGCCTGCTGGCTGGAACCGCACTGCCGGTCGAGCGTGGTGCCGGGCACCGCCTCCGGCCAGCCAGCGGCGAGGACGGCGTTGCGGGCGATATTCCACGACTGCTCGCCGACCTGGGACACGCAGCCCCAGAAGACGTCGTCGACCTGCGCCGGGTCGAGCCCCGTACGCTCGGCGAGGGCGCGCAGCACGTGCGCCGACAGGTCGACCGGATGGACACCGGCGAGACCGCCCTTGCGCCGCCCGACCGGGGTGCGTACCGCGCCGACGATGACCGCGTCACTCATGTTTACTCCCCGGTAACTTGGGCTGTCCCGATCCTACGCTGACGCGGCGGGCCGCCGCCCGCCCCTCTCCGGCGTCGATCATGGAGTGGTGGTGGGCAGAAGCGGGAGGCCATGACCGCTGGCATGCTGGGCGGGTGGATGACATTCCCGGAACTCGGCAGTGGCGGGTGCCGTCGACCCTGCCCACGGCGAAGCTCGCCGGTGCCGTTCTGCTGATCGCACTCGGGTTGCTGTTCGCCGACGGTGACCCGGTGCGGCTGGTCGTGGCCGGCGTGGCCGCCGCCGCGCTGGCCGTCTGGGCGGTACGCGACCTGGTGGCGCCGGTCCGGCTGGCGGTCGACCCGGCGGGGCTCACCGTCATCCACGGCTTCGCCGGCCGGCGACTGCTGCCCTGGTCGACGGTCGAGGCGATCAGCGTGGACCGCCGGCAACGGCTGGGGTTGACCGGCGAGGTCCTGGAGATCGACGCGGACGAGTCGCTGCACCTGTTCGGCAGGTACGACCTGGGAGCCACCCCGGAAGAGGTGGCCACGGCGCTGCGGGCCGCCCGCCCGGTCAGCTGAGCAGTTGCACGGTTCGGAAGATCACCGCGGCGAGCAGGATCAGCACGATGACCGAGCCGCCGACGACCTGCACCAGCGTGCGCCGCTCCCGTGGCGCGTACGCGAGCACCGCCGCCATCGCCCCGCCGACCACCAGGCCACCGATGTGCCCGGCTTTCGAGATGCCCGGCACGGCGAAGGTGAATACCAGGTTGATGACGAGGAGCGGAACGATCGCCGAGGTGTTCAGGCCGAGACGACGCATGATCACGAAGATCGCGGCGAAGAGCCCGAAGGTGGCCGTCGACGCGCCGACAGTCAGACCTTCGTTGGGAGCACTGGTCAGGAAGACGGCGACATTGCCCCCGATCCCCGCGATCAGGTAGAGGGCGAGGAAACGCACCCGCCCGAGCGCGCCCTCCAACTCCCGCCCGAGCACCCACAGCGCCCACATGTTCAGCAGCAGGTGGAACACGCCGTAGTGCAGGAACATGGCGGTGACCAGGCGGTACCACTCACCGGCCGCGACACCGTGCACCGGGCCGAAGGCAACGTACGAGGCGTAGCCGAGCACGCCACCCCAACGGGTCAGCGGCGTTCCGTCGCCGGCCAGCCCGCCGAAGCCGGAGCCGCCCAGCACCGCGGTAAAGGACCGGGCGGAGGCGACGGAGAGCAGGAAGAACAACACGTTCAGGGCGATGAGCGCCTTGGTGACGTAGCCGTGCCGGCCGGCGGCACCGCCACCGAAGGCGGTACGCGCCGGCCGGACACTACGACGACCCTCGTTGACGCACTCCGGGCACTGGTGCCCGACGGACGCCTCCCGCATGCACTCCGGACAGATCGGCCGGTCGCAGCGGGTGCACCGGACGTAGGTCTCCCGACCGGGGTGCCGGTAGCAGACCGGGGTGGTCGGCGGAGACTCGCTCACCGGGCCGACCCTCCGTCCGCCACCGCGCGAGGCACCGACGCCGGCCGGCGTGATGCTCCGGAGCGCTCAATCATGCGAGCAAAGGTACCTCGCGATGTCGTCAGGAAGCGGATCGCTCGATCTCGACCCGCTCGATGACGACGTCCTGCAGCGGACGGTCGCTCGGGCCGGTCGGGGTGTTCGCGATCGAGTCGACGATCTTCACCGACTCCTCGTCGGCGACCTGGCCGAAGATGGTGTGCCGGTTGTTGAGGTGCGGCGTCGGGGACACGGTGATGAAGAACTGCGAACCGTTGGTGCCCGGTCCGGCGTTCGCCATCGCCAGCAGGTAGGGGCGGTCGAACCGCAGCTCCGGGTGGAACTCGTCGGCGAACTTGTAGCCCGGCCCGCCCCGGCCGGTGCCGGTCGGGTCGCCCATCTGGACCATGAAACCGCTGATCACACGGTGCGAAATGGTGCCGTCGTAGTACGGCCCGTTGCCCGGCTGACCGGTGCGCGGGTCGGTGTACTCCCGGTTGCCCTCAGCCAGGTCGACGAAGTTGCGGACGGTCTTCGGCGCGTGGTTCGGGAAGAGCTCCAGCCGGATCGGGCCAGCGTTGGTGTGCAGGGTGGCGTAGACAGCCTCGGCCACGGGTACTCCTCACTTGTTGGTCAGTTCCATGCGGATCCTCCCATGTGCCCGATCTGGCATCGCGGAGGCATCCGAAGGTGGAGGATGACGAAGGAACAACTCCCAGGAGGTAGGACCGTGTTTGGAATCGGGCGGCGTAAGTCCCAGGGCCAGCTCGCGAAGGCAGAGCTGAACCAGAGCATCAGCCACCTGATGCAGGCAGCCAACCACGCCGCCAAGGGCGCCGGCTCCTCGGTCGGCCCGCGGGTCCAGGCGGCCCGGGGCTACGTCGGGCCGGCCGCGGTGAAGGTGCGCGACCGCGCGTCGACCGGTTGGGGTACGACACTCACCACGCTGGCACCGCTGGCCGCGGCGGCTCGGGACGGCGCCGCGCAGGCAGGGCCGCTGACCAGGAAGGCCAAGTCGAAGACCATGCGGATCACGGGGAAGAAGAAGCAGCCGCGCCGTCGCGGTTCGAAGATGACCGGCCTGCTGGCCGCGGGCGCCGTCGTCGGTCTGGTCGGTGCGGTGGCCCTGCGCCGCCGCCGCGAGCAGCAGGAGTGGGCCGAGTACGACCCGACCCACACCCTGGAGCCGATGCGCGACGAGGTCGACTCGATCGAGGTGCGTACCCCGGCCGCGACCAAGGGCTCCGACGGGTCCGCCATCTCCGGGATGACCGGCGCGGGCAGCTCGGCGGTGGCCGGCGGCGACAGCGCCAGCACCACCGCCACGGCCAAGCCGACCGCTGTCCGCCCGACCGACAAGGTTCCGTCGGTCGCCGAGGGCGCCAAGGACGTTTCGGGACGCCCGGCCGACGACCTCACCAAGGCGCTGGGCAAGGACACCGCCCGCACCAACGGCCGCCGCTGACCCCTGACAGCAGCGCGACGAGCGCCGGCGACGCGGGCTTGCCCCCGCGCACCGGCGCTTCGCGCGTCTGCCGGGCCGGTCAGAGCCAGCCGTTGCGGCGGAACCAGCGGTAGAGGGCCAGCGAGACGCCGAGCATGAGGGCCAGGGCCACCGGATAGCCGTAGGTCATCTTCAGCTCGGGCATGTTCTCGAAGTTCATGCCCTCGACCCCGGCGATGGAGGTCCAGACGGCGGCGATGGCCGCCCACGCCGCGATCTTGCGCATGTCGTTGTTCTGGTCGACGGACACCTGGGCCAGCCGCGCCTGGAGGATCGAGTTCAGCAGGTCGTCGTACGAGTTCACCTGCTCGACCGTACGACTCAGGTGGTCCTGCACGTCCCGGAAGTACTTGCGGATCTCCTTGGGTACGTCCCGGTTGACCTGCGAGGTCAGGTTCATCAGCGGCCGCTGCAAGGGGACCACCGCCCGCTTGAACTCCACCAGCTCCCGCTTCATCTGGTAGATCCGCTGGATGCGCCCGTGGCTGTTGCGGTCGAAGACCTCGGCCTCCAACTGGTCCAGGTCGTCCTCGAGCTGCTCGGCCACCTCGAGGTAGAGGTCGACCACCCGGTCGGTCACCCCGTACGCCACCGCCCACGGGCCCTGGAGCAGCAGTTCCTCTTTGGTCTCCAGATCCGCCCGGACCGGGGAGAGCCGGCAGGCGTCACCGTGCCGGACGCTGATCAGGAAGTTCGGGCCGATGAAGAGCATCACCTGACCGGTCTCGACCACCTCGGAGGTCTCGGTCAGCTCGGTGTGCTCGCAGTACCGGGCGGTGCGCAGCACCAGGAAGCTGACGTCGCCAAAGCGCTCCAGCTTGGGCCGCTGCTCGGCCTTCACGGCGTCCTCGACGGCCAGCTCGTGCAGGCCGTACGTCTCCGCGATGGCGCTCATCTCGGCCAGCTCGGGCTGGTGCAGCCCGATCCAGACGAAGCCGTGCTCCTCGCGACGTGCGGCCTCCAGCGCCTCGGCGTACGACCAGTCGCCGGGCTGCCGCCTGCCGTCGATGTACAGCGCGCAGTCGACCACTCCGCTGCGCCCGGCGCCGCTGGGCGCCGGGGTGGGTGGTGAGCCGTCGGCGTTGAGCATCCGGGTCATCGCCCGGACCGGGGACGGCCAGGCTCGGGGTCGCAGCACCCGAGATGTGTTCAACGGCGCCGTCCGGCCCCGCTCCGCCCGATCCGTCATCGCGACACCTCCCCGCGCTCGCCTGCGGCTTGCAGGCTACGCCGATGGTGGCCATCGGCAGGTGTGACGGCGGTCGCGGGTGCGGCGCCGGGCGGGCCGGGCCGCATCGGGGGGTGAAGGGACGACACGGCCCACCCGGCGCCCGTGGGGGCGGGGGTTGTGCTGCACGCGTGATCCGAGGTGGGCGGGCGGTGATCTCCGCTACACCTGACGGATGACGCTCGCAGCATTGTGGGCCGCCGGCCGCCCGCTGGGGAGACCTGAGACGGCCGGCATCGTCTTTTTGTCGGAAACCCGACAGATTTTCAGCTTCGGCTGGCCTCGACGGCCTCGGCGAGCCGGCGGACGCCCTCGTCGATCCGGTCGGCCGTCACCGCGGAGAAGGCCAGCCGCAGGGCGTGCCGCCCGCCGTCGAGGACGAAGTCACTGCCCTTGACGACGGCGACGCCACGCTCGGCCGCCGCCGGGGCGAGCCGGTCCACCAGCACGTCCTCGGGGAACTCCACCCACAGGAAGTAGCCGCCGTCGGGCTCGACGAACCGCGCCTGCGGCAGGTGCCGGCGCAGCGACTCGGCCAGCACCTGGGCCCGCTCGCCGAGCGCCGCCCGGACGGTCTCGATCGAGCGGTCGATGTCGCCGGAGACGCAGAACTGGTGCACGATCGCCTGCGACACCATGCCGGGCGAGATGTAGAGGCTCGTCGCGTTCTTGGCGATGTCGGCGATCAGATCCGCCGGACCGACCAGGTAGCCGACGCGTACGCCCGGGCAGACCGTCTTCGTGAAGCTCGACGCGTGCACGACGACGTTGCGGGTGTCCATCGAGAGCATCGACGGCAGCGCCTCGCCCCGGAAGCGGATGTCCGCGTACGGGTCGTCCTCGAAGATCGTGAAGTGGTATTCAGCGGCCAGGTCGAGCAGCTCGCGGCGCTTCTCCAGCGACAGCGTCACGCCGGCCGGGTTCTGGTAGTTCGGGATGACGTGCGCCAGCCGGGGGCGCACCCCGGACTCCAGCAGCTTGCGCAGCTCGGCGGTGTCCAGGCCGTCCGGCTGGACCGTCACACCGTGCAGCTCGCCGCCCATCCGCTGGAGGTTGAGCAGCGTGCGGTCGTACGTGGGGCGCTCGACGACCACCGCGTCGCCGGGGCGGATCAGGTGATCGAAGAGGAACGCGTCGGCCTGCAGCGACCCGTTGGTAACCAGCACCTGGTCGGCCGCGACGCCGTGCTTCTCGGCGATCCACTTGCGCAGCGGCACGTAGCCGACGGAGGTGCCGTACGCCGTGACCCCCGCGGGATCGGCGTCGAAGGCGCGTACGGCGGCGGCCTTGAGCCCTTCGACATCGACGATGTCCAGCGAGGGGGCCCCACGGGCAAAGGAGATCAGCTGCTCGGCGGTCATGGATATTGAGCGTACGGGCGGCGGCGGGGGACGCGCCGACGGCACGGCGATGTCCGCATCCTGAGCCACCGGGACGGGTGACCCGGCCGGGCCGGACGGCGACAGATCAGACCGGAAGTGCGAGCGAGTCGTGCTGCGCCGCCCGGGAGAGGCCGTCAAACTGCACGCCGAGCGAGTCGAGGAGCTGGCTCCAGTCGAAGTAGGAGCGCCACGCGACGATCCGACCCCGGCGTGCCCGGACCACGTCGGCGACCTCCCAACTCACCGAACGGCCGGTCGGGGCGACCGTGCCGTACGGCGAGTGCAACGTGCCGGTGTGGGTGCCACTGAGACGCAGCTCCACGGCCGCGCCGCTGGACGTGCGCACCGTGCCCAGCGGGTCGACCAGCAGGTCCGGAAAGGCCCCCGTCCAGGTACGCAGCAGCGCCGGCAGCTCGATCGGTCGGACCGTGACACCCGGCATGGAGTAGAACGCCTCCGGGGCGTATAGGTCCGGCAGTCGGGCCACGTCCCGCCGCAGGAGCATCGCGTACTGCTGCTCGACCAGGCGCTCCGCGTCACGCATCGGGCCCTCCCCCACGGGCCACGGCATCTCCGCGCCCGCGAGGGATCCTTACCCGTCGATCCGACCCGGCACACCTGCGCGGTTCAGGTCGTGGCGGCCACCTCGCTCCGGGCCCAGACGCGCATGATGTCCCGCACCGAGATCACCCCGGCCACCTCCCCGCCGTCGAGCACCACGAGGTGCCGGAAACCACCCCGGGCCATCGCGGCGGCCGCCTCGGCGACCGTCCACTCCGGCGCCGCGTACACGACGTCCCAGGTGAGGTGGGCGCCGGTGCGTTCGGTGTCGCAGTCGAGACCCGCGCCGATGGCCTTCAACACGTCGCGTTCGGTCATGATGCCGACCCCCTCGGACTCGGGATCGATCACGACCGCCGACCCGACACCGCGGGCCGACATCATCCGGGCCGCCTGACGGAGCGTGTGCTCCGGACCGACGACGAGGACCTGGCTGGACATTGCTTCCCGTACCTGCATCACGCATCACCCCTTTGGGACCGTGGCATTCGGTACGGACATGGTCGTCCGTGGATGTTTCCAGGACAAGACCGGACATCGTCGGGATGCGGCGACGCTCGCTACTGTCGACGCGTGTCCACCGAGCCCCTGCGCTGCGCCGGCGCGTTGATCGTCGACCGCGACGGCCGCATCTTCTTCCAGCGCCGCTCACCACACCGGCGCCTGTTTCCCGACTGGTGGGACATCGTCGGCGGCCTGATCCGGCGGATCGCGGAGGAGGGCTTCGCGCTCCTGCGGTCGATCGGCCGGTGAACAGCGTCGCGCTGCCGCCGCACCGGATCGCCGGACTGCTCGCCCCGGCCGTGGACCGCACCTTCCGCGCCACCATGCTCGCCGGCCACCACGGCGGTGGGGCCGAGTTGTCCCAGCGTTACGGCGGGGCGGCGGCGAGCGGTTTCCTCGTCGACCTGCGCACCCGACTGGCCGCGCCCGGTGGCGCTGTCGACGGGGCGGGGTTCGCGGCGATCACCAGGTACCGGGATCCGATCGCCTGCCGACGAGCCGTGGACAAGCAGGTGGCCCACGCGATGATCCACCGGAGCCCGGACGGCGCCCTCTCCGCCACCGAGCGCGGTGCCGCCTTCCTCGGCGAGCTGTACCAGGTGCACGCCGAGGTCACCGAGGAACTGTGGTCCGGGCACGACGAGCGGGTGGCGCGACTGGTCGCCGTGCTCGGACGGCTGGTGGCGTACGCCCTCGTGCTGGCCGACGAGGAGGGGACCCGGAGCGGCTCCGCCTTCGCCGCGCTCGCGCCCCCGCACGAGCCGGACGGCACCCCGCCCGGTGTGCTGCTGCTCAACCGCCTCGGCGCGCTGCGCTACCACCGGGCGGACGCGCACGCCGCCGCCTGGACCGCCGCCGGGCACACCGCGTCCAGCGTCACCGCCCTGCCACCCGGCCCGGAGCGGCTCGCCATCGAGCTGGAGACCGACCGCCGGGCCGCCGGGCCGTACGCCGTGCTCGCCGCCGAGGAGCGGCTGACCATGCTGGCCGACCTCGCGGCGCTGCCCGGCTGACCGGTTGGCCGGAGTCGCCGGGCTCCCCGGGGCTATCCTCCACCGGTGACGGCAGCAGGACGAGGGAGGATGTCGCGATGATCGGAATGGTGCTCGCGGCCGGGGCGGGGCGCCGGCTGCGCCCGTACACCGACACGCTGCCGAAGGCGCTGGTGCCGGTGGACGGCGAGATCACGATCCTGGACATCGCGTTGGGCAACCTCGCCGAGGTCGGGCTCACCGACATCGTGATCGTGGTCGGCTACGCGGCGGACGCGGTCCGCGTACGGCAGGCCGAGCTGGAGAAGAAGTACGGGGTCACGCTCACCCTGGTGCACAACGACAAGGCCGAGGAGTGGAACAACGCGTACTCCCTCTGGCTGGCCCGGGAGCACTTCGCGCGCGGCGTGCTGCTGGTCAACGGCGACACCGTGCACCCAGTGAGCGTGGAGAAGACCCTGCTGGCCGAGCGCGGACCGGGCATCCTGCTCGCGGTGGACACCCTCAAGCCGCTGGCCGAGGAGGAGATGAAGACCACCTTCGACGCCGCCGGCCAGCTCACCCGGATCACCAAGATCATGGATCCGGGCGAGGCGTACGGGGAGTACATCGGCGCGACGCTGATCGAGCCGCAGGTCGCCGACGCGCTCGCCGACGCCCTCGAGGCGACCTGGCGGCGGGACCCGAACCTCTACTACGAGGACGGCTACCAGGAGTTCGCCGACCGTGGTGGCGAGGTCCGGGCCGCGCCGATCGGTGACGTCCCGTGGGTCGAGGTCGACAACCACGCCGACCTGGCCCGCGCGCGGGAGATCGCGTGCCGCTACTAGCCCGGAGCGTCCTCACCCCGCTGCACATCGACGTGCGACGCGGGGCGGTCGCCGACCTGGCCGCGATCCTGGCCGACGGGCGGATCTCCTCCGGCGGCGACGTCGCGGTGGTGCTCGGCCCGGGTCAGGGCGCCCAGATCGCCGAGCTGATCCAACCGTCGCTGCGCTCGGCGGACGTCTTCACCGTCTCCGGCGGGACCCTCGAGGCCGCCGACGACCTGGGCGGCAAGCTCCGCACCCGCTCGTACGACGCGGTCGTCGGCATCGGCGGTGGCAAGACGATAGACGTCGCCAAGTACGCCGCCACCCGCCGAGGGCTGCCGATGGTGTCGGTGGCGACCAGCCTCGCCAACGACGGGATCGGCTCCCCGGTGGCCAGCCTCATCACGGACGGGATCAAGGGCTCCTACGGGGTGCACATCCCGATCGCGGTGATCGTTGACCTGGACTTCGTGGAGAGCGGCCCGGACCGGCACAACCGGGCCGGCATCGGCGACGTGGTCAGCAACATCAGCGCGCTGGCCGACTGGGAGCTGGCCCGGCAGGTACGCGGTGAGCCGGTCGATGGACTGGCCGCCTCGCTCTCCCGGGCGGGCGCCGAAGCGGTGCTCAACCACCCCGGCGACATGAGCGACGACTCCTTCGTGACCGTCCTCGCCGAGGCGTTGATCTCCAGCGGCCTGGCGATGGCGGTCTGCGGCACCAGCCGTCCGTCCAGCGGCGGCTGCCACGAGATCATGCACGCGGTCGACTCCCTCTTCCCCGGCACCGCCTCGCACGGCGAGCTGGCCGGGCTGGGGGCGTTGTTCTGTACCTGGCTGCGCGGTGACCAACGCCGCTTCGCGGAGATGTCCGCCTGCCTCGCCCGGCACGGTCTGCCCCGGCTCCCCGCCGAGGTGGCGCTCACCGACGACCAGTTCGTGGAGGCGGTGCAGTTCGCGCCGCGTACCCGCCCGGACCGGTACACCATCCTCGAGCACCTGGCCCTGTCGCCTACCGAGACGCGGGAGCGGCTGGCAGACTACGCCGGTGCAATCCGCGACCAGCTTGGCTGACCCCCGTCCCACCGTCGCCGACTTCCACCGGGTCAACCGGGGCGGCGGCCTGTTCAGCGAGTCGATCAGCCAGTGGCTCGGCGCGGTGTTCGCGCTGGTCGCGCAACGCCTCGGGCTGCGCCCGACCGCGCTGACCCTCACCAACCTGGTGCTCGGGCTGGCCACCTCGATCTCCGTGGTCGCGCTCGCCGGTCCGGTCGCCGACGGGGACGTACCGGCCTGGGTCGTCGGCCTGATCGCCCTGGTCGGCTGGCAGGTGGCGTACTCCCTGGACTGCGCCGACGGGCAGCTCGCCCGGGTGACCGGCCGGGGCAGCGCGGCCGGGGCCCGGATCGACGTGCTCTGCGACGTGGCCGCGCAGATCGCCCTGGTGGCCGCGCTGGCCGCCACCGCCGTCGCGCAGGAGCCGTCCACCCCGACCTGGCTGGTGGCCACCTTCGCGGGCACCTGGATGGTCAACCTGGTCACCTCGGTGATGCAGGCCGGCCCGAACGCCGCCAGCATGGTCACCTCGACCTCGCTGCCCGTACGCCTCGTGAAGCTGGTCCGCGACTACGGCGCGGTCGTCTTCGTGGCCGCCCTGGTCCTCGCCGCAGCGCCCGCGCTGGCGCTCTGGGTGCTTGTCGCGTTCACCATCGTCAACGGCGGCTTCCTGCTGGCGAGCATCGCCTTCTCCGCCCGCGCCTCGCTGCGCTGACCCCACCCCCGCCGCGTTCCGCAAGATCCGCAGCCTCCCTGCGCTGACCCGCCCGCGGCTGCGTTTCACAAGATCCGCACAACTTCCCCGAAACTGCTGCCTCCTGGATGTGGGAGGCAGCAGTTTCCCTGATGTCGTGTAGATCTTGCCGCGCCCGTGCGCCCGAAACGACCGCAGTGGTGTCCTGACCCGACGCCCGCCGACAAGATCGTGCTCGAACCAGGAAACAGTGCCATCCGGCCGCCCCGAGGCCACTAGATCCTGGATCAAGCACGATCTCGCGGGGGCGCGGGGTGTCGGCGTGTGGGTTGAGGGAAGGCAACCCGTTGGCATCGGGGCGTCTCGTCTTCGCCGTCGGCAGCGCTGCCCTCACGGTCCCGCAGGCGGTTCAGAACCGCGGTCTTCCGCGCGTTGTTGGCGGAGTTGTTCGAGGATGGCGGTGTCGGCTTCGAGGTCGGGGTGGTCGACCTGCCGGTCGAGGTCGACGACCTGTTCGAGTTCCCGGATCGCCTGGTCGAGGTCACCCCCCGCCCGGTGGGCCATCGCGATGTTGTACCGGGTGACGGCTTCGCCGGCCCGGTCGCCCACCTCCCGCTGGATGGGCAGGGCCTGGTGATAGTGGTCCAGAGCCCGCTGCCGATCCCCTGAACCGGCGTACACGTGGCCGATGTTGCTGAGGGTGGTGGCTTCGCCGGCCTGGTCGCCGACCTCCCGCGTAATGGGGAGGGCCTGGTGATAGTGGTCCAGGGCCTGCTGCCGATCCCCTGAACCGGCGTACGCGTGGCCGATGTTGCTGAGGGTGGTGGCTTCGACGGCCCGGTCGCCGACCTCCCGCGTAATGGGGAGTGCCTGGTGGTAGTAGTCGAAGGCCCGCTGCCGATCCCCCAACCGGCTGTACACGTGGCCGATGTTGTTGAGGGCGGTAGCTTCGCCGGCCCGGGCGCCGACCTCCCTCAGGATGGGCAAGGCCTGGTGGTAGTGGTCGAGGGCCCGCTGCCGATCCCCCAACCGGTTGTAGACGCTGCCGATGTTGTTGAGGGCGGCGGCTTCGCCGACCCGGTCGCCGGCCTGCTGGTACAAGGTCAGGGCCTGCTGGTAGTCCTCCAGTGCCGGCCAGGGCCGACCGGTCGACGACCGGGCCCAGCCACGCTGATAGAGGGCATCGGCGTCCGGGCCGAGGGTCAGGGTCGCGGTAGCCATGGCCTCGACCGCGGCGAACCGCGACGTATCCAGCCACACCTGACACACGCGGGCACCGAGGTCCCGGGCGATCGCCGGCAGCCGACCAGCGACAGCAAGCCGATGCACCTCCACGTGTCGGGCGACGGTGGTCGCCGCAGCGGGGGCGACGGGGCGCGGTCGCGGCGTTCCCCGACCCGCCATGCCCGACCCACCTCGCTCCTCCTGCTGCTACCGGTTGCCGACGCGGCGGTTGCCGAGGGTCGGACCGCGACACCACCGGCATGCGGCGGTGGCATCGGCCGTCATTGTTCTTCCCACGATGGCCGGGATGCGCTAAGCGCGTCGGAAACCCGTCACCTGAGGCGGACTCATCGAGCGGTCCCGGGAAGCGGATGAAACGTACAGTAGCCGCCAAGGTCCGCCCGTCGATCACTTAGCCGAGGCCGGACGTGGGCGGTCCTGGGCCGGCTTGACCGGGCGTACCGGGGGAGGGCGCGGGCGATGGGAAACGCCACGGTGCAGGTGTCCGGGGCGCAAGCCGCGAGCTGGGCGGCGGAGCTGCGGGCCGCGCTGGTCGGGGCCGTGGGGCCGAACGACAGCGTCGCCCCTTCCGATGGCCACTGACCCGAGGGACCTCGCCCGATGGGTCGAGGTGCATCGGCTTGCTGTCGTCGGGCGGCAGCCGGCGATCGCCGGGGATGTCGGTGCCCGGGTGTGTCAGGTGTGGCTGGATACGTCGCGGTTCGCGGCGGTCGAGGCCATGGCCACCGCGACCCTGACCCTCGGCCCGGACGCCGACGCCCTCTATCGGCGTGGCTGGGCGCGGGCGTCAACCGGTCGGCCCTGGCCGGCACTGGAGGACTACCAGCAGGCCCTGACCTTGTACCAGCAGGCCGGCAACCGGGCCGGCGAAGCCGCCGCCCTCAACAACATCGGCAGCGTGTACGACAAGCTGGGGGATCGGCGGCTGGCTCTCGACCACTACCACCAAGCCCTCCCCATCCTGAGGGAGGTCGGCAACCGGGCCGGCGAGGCCGCCACCCTCAACAACATCGGCCACGTGTACAACCGGTTGGGGGATCGGCGGCAGGCTCTCGACCACTACCACCAAGCCCTCCCCATTGGTAGGGAGGTCGGCGACCGGGCCGGCGAAGCCGCCACCCTCAACAACATCGGCCTCGCGTACCACGGTTTAGGGGATCGGCAGCAGGCCCTCGACCACTACCAGCAAGCCCTCCCCATCCAGCGGAACGTCGGCAACCGGGCCGGTGAAGCCGCCACCCTCAACAACATCGGCAGCGTCCACAACAGTTTGGGGGATCGGCAGCAGGCCCTCGACCACTACCACCAGGCTTTCGGCATTGCGCGGGAAGTCGGCGACCGGGCCGGCGAAGCCACCATCCTCAACAACATCGGCCACGTGTACGACGGTTTAGGGGATCGGCAGCAGGCCCTCGACCACTACCAGCAGGCCCTCCCCATCCAGCGGAACGTCGGCAACCGGGCCGGCGAAGCCGTCACCCTCAACAACATCGGCAGCGTTCACAACCGGTTGGGGGATCGGCAACAGGCCCTCGACCACTACCACCAAGCCCTCTTTATCCAGCGGGAGGTCGGCGACCGGGCCGGCGAAGCCGTCACTCGGTACAACATCGCGATGGCCCACGGGGCGGGGGGTGACCTCGACCAGGCGATCCGGGAACTCGAACACGTCGTCGACCTGGACCGGCAGGTCGACCGCCCCGACCTCGAAGCCGACACCGCCCTCCTCGAACAACTCCGCCAACAACGCTCCCTGCCCAACACCTGAGCGGTGATCAACCTTTCGGCAGGTTCGGGGTCAACGGCGGCGGGCCACGTCGGCGTAGATGTCCAGGTGGCGCTTGATGACCACGTCGGGGTGAAACGTCTGCTCGTACCGCAGCCGGGCCGGTGCGGCGAGCGCGGCGGCGCCAGCCCGCGCGACCGGGAGCGCTGCGGCCAACGCGGCCGGGTCCGGCGGGACCACCCAGCCGGCGGTGCCGGTGACCAGGCCGGCCGGCACCGCAGGCGGACCTGCCGGCGGCGGGGAATGGCCGGCGACGGCGGAGGCGATCTCGGCGGGCCCGGTGCCGGCGGGCTCGTGCGGGGCGTCGGCCCCGACCAGGTACGGAATGCCGCCCAGCGCCGTCCCCAGCACC
Organism: Micromonospora sp. NPDC049662; assembly: GCF_040675055.1. Taxonomy (NCBI): domain Bacteria; kingdom Bacillati; phylum Actinomycetota; class Actinomycetes; order Micromonosporales; family Micromonosporaceae; genus Micromonospora; species Micromonospora sp. NPDC049662. Next base: position 42,380 of record NZ_JBFAOC010000020.1, on the reverse strand, counting down.
GGCCGGCCGCTCGCCAACGCCTCGATGATCACGGTGGGCAGCACGTCGTGCCACATCGCGGCGGCGATCACCACCGCGCTCGCCTCGACTGCGGCCTGCACGCCGGCCCGGTCGAGCTGACCGAGGTAGACCACGTCGGGTCGTTCGGCGGCGGCTGCCTCCACGAGCGGGCGCAGCTCGCCGTCACCGGCCACCCGCAGCGTGCCCAGCGAACCCACCGGATGCCGCCGCCAAGCGTCCAGCAGCAGGTCGACGCCCTTCTCGGGGGAGAGCCGGGCCAGGTAGAGGAACCCGTCACCCAGCGGCGACGGTCGGCCCGGGTCGGGGATCGCGTTCGGCTTCACGACGATCCGGTCGTCCGGGATGCCGTAGTCGCGGAGGTGGTCGGCGATGGCCGTGGTGAGCGCGATGTACCGGTCCACGGAGCGCCAGGTGCCCCGGTGCACGGCCAGGGTGGTCGCCATCAGCGCGCTCTGCGCCGCCGAGTCGCGGTAGCACCGGTGCCTGATCGCCGGCACGCCCAGCGCCCGGCCCTTGCAGTCCTGGCAGATCACCCCGTCGCGGAAGTAGATCCCCGAGGAGCAGACCTGCCGGTAGTTGTGCACCGTCTGCACCACCGGCACGCCGTGCCGGTGCGCGGTCCGCACCACCCAGGGCGAGATCAGAGGGTACGGGTTGTGCAGGTGCAGGACGTCCGGTCGGTGCTCGGTGAGCAGCCGGCTCAGGTCCTGCTGTGCGCGGGGCGCCCAGATCGGTGAGATCGGCAGCAGCGCCTTGGCGGCCTTCGACATCGAGGGGATCTCGTCCGAGCTGCGGATGAAGGGCAGCACCTCGACACCGGCGGCGGTGAGCTGGGCGATCTCCGCGTCGACGATGGTGTTCTCGCCGGAGGGCTGAGCTTCCCGGTACCGGTTGTGCGCCACCACGATTCTCACGGGAAAGAAGGCTACCGTTGGCTGGTGCCCGAACTACCGGAGGTTGAAGCGCTCGCGGGTTACCTGCGGCAGCGCGCGGTGGGGCGGCGTGTCGACCGGCTGGAGATCGCCGCGATCAGCGCCCTGAAGACGTACGATCCGGCACCCACCGCCGTCGCCGGCAAGGCGGTGGTCGACGCCCGTCGGCACGGCAAGTTCCTCGACGTGGTGATCGAGGGTGACCTGCATCTCGTGGTTCATCTGGCCCGGGCAGGCTGGCTGCACTACCGGGAGGCGTTCCCGGCCACCACCCCGTTGCGCCCCGGCAAGGGCCCGATCGCCGTGCGGGTCCGGCTCGACGACGGCTCCGGCTTCGACCTCACCGAGGCCGGTACGCAGAAGAAGCTGGCCGCCTACCTGGTCACCGACCCGGCGGCGGTACCCGGGGTGGCCAAGCTGGGGCCGGACGCGCTCGCCGCCGACCTGCCCACCTTCGCCGAGCGGCTGCGCAGCCGACGCGGGCAGGTCAAGGGGGTGCTGACCGACCAGTCGGTGCTGTCCGGGGTGGGCAACGCGTACTCCGACGAGATCCTGCACGCCGCGAAGCTGTCTCCGTTCGCGATCACCGATCGGCTCACGGACGCCCAGCTCGCCACCCTGCACGCGGCGACACGGCAGGTGCTCGGGGACGCCGTCGAGCGGTCCCTCGGTCAGCGTGCCGCCGAACTCAAGGGCGAGAAGCGATCCGGGTTGAAGGTGCACGCCCGTACCGGCCTGCCCTGCCCGGTCTGTGGCGACACCGTCCGGGAAGTCTCGTTCGCCGACTCGAGCCTGCAGTACTGCGCCACCTGTCAGACCGGCGGCAAGCCGCTGGCTGACCGACGGTTGTCCCGTCTCGTACGGTGAGTAATCCCACGAGGCGACTACAGAGCGGAATCGACCCGAGTGAGCCGAACCTCCGGTCCACCGTTCTCGCCACAGGCGTATCCATCGGTATAGTGGCCCGGTCCCCGGCTTCTGAAATGGTGCGGAGCCGGCCAGATCCCGCCGACACCATCGGTCGCCAATCTCCTGCGGGGCGGCGACCGGCCGGAGCCCGCGTGGGAGACTGGGACGGTGGGCGACCCGGGCCCTCACGGCGAGTGAGCGGCACGTGTCATGCGGGAGGACATGGGTGAGGTGACGGCAAGCCTCCAGCGCCCGGTATCCAACGAAGGCCGGAGCAGACTCGTGCGGCACGTCGACAGCTTCGAGATCCAGCCGCCGACGCCGCCGTCACACAACGGCGTCCCTCGGTCGGCGTGGGCCAGGGCGCGACGACGTGTCTCCCGTTGGCACCGCCCCTACACCGCGATCCTGCTGCTGCTCGACTTCGGCGCGGCGGCGTTCGCCAGTTGGATCGCGATCCAACTCTTCGACCAGGCCGCCTCGGGTTTCTCGGGCACCAACCAGGACCCGACCTGGTTCCACACCATCTCCTACCTCCTGCTGCCGCTGGGCTGGGTGGTCATCCTCTGGAGCAACCGGGCGTACGACCGGCGCTATCTGGGGCTCGGCCCGGACGAGTTCAAGCGGGTCATCAGGGCCGCGGTCACGGTGGCGGCCAGCGTCTCCTTCCTCGCCTTCGCCACCAAGACCGCGCTGTCGCGGTGGACGGTGGGCACGGCGCTGCTCGGGGCGCTGCTGCTGATCCTGTGGGGCCGTTTCGTGGCCCGCTGGGCGCTGCACTACATCCGTCGGCGGGCCGGTCAGGCCGCGCACCGGATGGTGCTGGTCGGCACCCTGCCGGAGTGCCTGGAGGTCTACGCGGCGGTCACCCGTAGCCCGGCCGCCGGCCTGATGCCGGTCGCCATCCACATCACCGACGGCTACGCGGCGGCCCGCGGGGTGCCGACACCGGTGCCGGTGCACTCGGGCCGGGACGTCCTGGCCCTGGTCCGCGAGGTCGGCGGGGACACCATCGCCGTGTGCGGGTCGGCCAGCGCCGAGCCGGGCGAGCTGCGCCGACTGGCCTGGCAGCTCGAAGGCTCCGGGGTCGATCTCGTGGTCGCCCCGCAGTTGACCGACATCGCCGGCCCGCGTGTGCACATCCGGCCGATCGAGGGTCTGCCGCTGCTGCACGTCGAGGAGCCGACGCTCTCCGGGCCGGCGCTGCTGGCCAAGAACCTGATGGACCGGGTCGCCGCCGGCCTGGGCCTGCTGCTGCTGATCCCGCTCTTCATCTCGATCGCGGTGGCGATCCGAATCTCCGACCGCGGGCCGGTCTTCTTCCGCCAGCCCCGGGTGGGGCACGAGGGACGCACGTTCCGGGTGTGGAAGTTCCGGACGATGTACGTCGACGCCGAGGACCGGCTGGCCAGCCTCACCGACCAGAACGAGACCGACGGCATGCTGTTCAAGATGAAGCAGGACCCCCGGGTCTTCCCGGTGGGTCGCTTCCTGCGGGCCTCGTCGCTGGACGAGCTGCCGCAGTTGATCAACGTGCTCTGGGGTGAGATGTCGCTGGTCGGACCGCGCCCGCTGCCCGCCGACGACGGCGACTTCCTGGGCGACGTGCGACGCCGGCTGCTGGTGCGCCCCGGCATGACCGGGCTGTGGCAGGTCTCCGGCCGCTCCGACCTGTCGTGGGACGAGGCCGTCCGGCTCGACCTCTACTACGTCGACAACTGGTCGCTGGCGTACGACCTCAGCATCCTGTGGCGGACGGTCGGTGTGGTGCTCGCCCGCAAGGGCGCCTACTAGCGCGGGCGGCGGCGAGCCGTCAGGATCGCTGCGTGGGTGGCAACCTCTCCGCCGTCGTCGGCGTCGTCTCGCTGGTCACCGCGCTGACCGCGGCTCTGCTGGCGGTGCTGCGACTGCGCGCCCGGCGCGGCATCGCCACCGCCACCCAGCGGGCCACCTACGAGGTGCTGCACACCGCCGGGCTGGCCGCCGAACCGCTCCGGGCGGGGCTGAGCGCGGCCGGCGCGGCGAAGGCCGTACGCCATCTGCGGGCCCTGGTGGGCGCGGTCGGGCTGGCGCTCACGGACGCCGACAAGGTGCTCGCCCTCGACGGACGCGGCACGCACCACGGCGAGCAGCTGCTGGCGGCGGCCCAGCGGTCGATCAGCTCCGGGCGGTCGACGGTGCTCGGGGAGTCCGACCTGCGCTGCGACCGGGTGGACTGCCCGATCCGGGGTGCGGTGGTCGCGCCCCTGCACGGCGCCGACGCCCGGGTGGTCGGGGCGCTGGTGGCGATCGCCGACAACGCGCCGGCGCCGGGGCTGGTGCAGGCGACCCTGGAGACCGCGCACTGGGCCGGCAACCAGCTCGCCCTGGCCGAGCTGGACTCGTCCCGGGAGCGGCTGGCGCGGGCCGAGATCCGGGCGCTGCGGGCGCAGATCAGCCCACACTTCATCTACAACGCGTTGACCGCGATCGGCTCGTTCGTCCGCACCGACCCGGAGCGCGCCCGGGAGTTGATCCTGGAGTTCGCGGAGTTCACCAGGTACTCGTTCCGGGCGCACGGGGAGTTCACCACCCTCGCCGAGGAGCTGCGGTCGATCGACCGGTACCTGACGATCGAGCGGGCCCGCTTCGGCGACCGGTTGCAGGTGCGGTTGCAGATCGCGCCGGAGGTGCTGCCGGTGACGCTGCCGTTCCTGTGCCTCCAGCCGCTGGTGGAGAACGCCGTCCGGCACGGGTTGTCCCGCAAGCCGGGCACGGGCATGGTGAGCATCGAGGCCCGGGACGCGGGCGCCGAATGCCACATCACGGTGGAGGACGACGGGGTGGGTATGGATCCGACCGCGCTGACCGCCGGCATCGCCGAGCTGGCCCGCAGCACCGGCGACCCGGGTGACGACACGGGCCAGCACGTCGGCCTCTCGAACGTCGACGAGCGGCTGCGCTCGGTCTTCGGTGATCGTTTCGGGCTGGTCGTCGAGACCGGGCTGGGCTCGGGCACGCGGGTGAGCGTGCGGGTGCCGAAGTTCCACCCGGGCGTAAGGGCCGGCTCGTGACCACCGGGTTCCTGCGGGTGTTGGCGGTGGACGACGAGCCGCCGGCACTCGACGAGTTGGCGTACCACCTGCGGGCCGATCCCCGGGTGGCCCGCCTGCACACGGCCGGGGACGCCACGGAGGCGCTGCGGCTGCTGCGCGACGGCGACGTGGACGTGGTCTTCCTGGACATCCGGATGCCCGGCCTGGACGGCATGGAGCTGGCCCGGGTGCTGCGGCGGTTCGCCCGGCCACCGGCGATCGTCTTCGTCACCGCGTACGACGACGGCGCGGTGGACGCCTTCGACCTGGGCGCCACGGACTATGTCCGCAAACCGGTACGCGCCGAACGGCTGGCCGAGTCGCTGCGGCGGGTGATCGGTTCGCGGGTGGTGCCGTCACACCCGGCGGCGCTGGCCCGCGCCGAGGAGGATCCGACCATCCCGATCGAGCTGGCCGGGACGACCCGGATGCTGCCGCGCTCGGCGGTGCGGTGGGTGGAGGCGCAGGGCGATTACGCGCGGCTGCACACCGCCGAGGGGTCGCACCTGGTACGGGTTTCGCTCGCCACGCTTGCCGAGCGTTGGGCGGACGCGGGTTTCGTGCGGGTGCACCGGTCGTACCTGGTGCAGTTGAAGTTGATCGCGGAACTGCGTCTGGTGAACTCCGGCTACGTGGTGGTGGTCGACTCCACCGAGCTGCCGGTGAGCCGGCGGCACACCCGCGAGCTGAAGGACAAGCTGGTCAGGGCGGCGAAGCAGGATTGGAGTCGCTGAACCGGGAATGCGCCCGACCATCCCGTACGTTGTACGCTAGGCCGTACGACAACCCGGGAGGCCGCCGTGCACGAAACTCCGTTCAACGCCGAGACCGAGTTCGACAGCCAGCTCGACCGCCTGCTGGAGTTGGGTTACCCGACCCTGGCCGGGATGACCGAGAGCGCCTTCCGCGACCTGGTCGCGCCCCTGCGGGCGCGAGCGGTCGACGGTGCCGCCGGCCTGCCCGCGCCCACCGACGCCCGGGTGCCGTTCCTGCTGGTCGTCACGCGCGACCTGATCGGCGTGGAGCCCCGACTCGAACTCACCACCCTGGCCGGCAAGCGCAAGCCCGGGTTCCTCGACCGGCACTACGCCGAGGACGACCTGCCGCGCTTCGACCCCATCAAGGAGCTGGAGGCACCCGCCGGGCCGGCGTACCTCCTCTTCGACGTCGACCGTGGTGAGGAGTTCCGCAACCTCGCCCCGGCGGCGGCCATGGAGGGTATGACCGCCCAGGATCGGCTTCCGCTCACCATCGACGAGGGGCTCGCCTTCATCACGCTGTACCCCGAGGCGCTGGCCAGCAACAGGTGCTTCTCGCTGGTCGGATCACGGTGCGGCGACAGGCGGGTGCCGGCGCTGTGGATCAGCCAGGGCGCGCCGAAGCTCGGCTGGTGCTGGTACGGCAACCCGCACACCTGGCTCGGCTCCGCCTCGGCCCGCCCCGAGCGCGTCGGCCTGGACTGAACCCGGCAACCACCGAGCAGAGGCCAGGTCAGAAGATGTCGGCGAGCGCAAGCGTGAGCGGGAACGGCTGCTCACTGCGGTAGACCTCGCCCGCTGGCATGACGACCTGCTCCCGGTAACCGCCGGGCGCGTTCACGAGCACCGTCACGGTCTGCTTGCGGGGCTCCACCAGCCAGTAGCGGGGAATGCCGGCCGCCGCGTACTCGTGCCGGTTGAGCACCAGGTCGCGGCCGGCGTTGCTCGGCGAGATCACCTCGACGACGAGGAGCACGTCGACCGGGTCGAGCGCGGCGCCACCCCGATCCATCGCGCTCTCGCGCGCGACGAACAGATCCGGAACGAAGTACGACGAGCGCTTCGCACTGACGCCGATGTCCTGCCCGACAAGCAGACCAGCCGGTGCCTGCCGGTCGAGGATTCGGCGGAGGCGGTTGGCGACCGCGCCGTGGAAGACGTCCGCATGGGGGGACACGAGCAGGCTCCCGTCGAAGATCTCGTAGACCTGGTTGTCCTCGGGGAGGGCCTGGAGGTCGTCCACCGTCCAGGCGTCACCTCGGCCGGGCCGGGCAGGGTTGGTCACCGTCACACCTCCTCTCTACCGGTCCACCCTGACAGCTCGGTTGGTCGTCCACAACGAGCCTCGGACGTTCGGGGAGGCCGGCGGCCATTGCCGCCGAGTTATCCACAGGGCTGACCGGTTCTCCACAGGTTGTTCACAACGCCACCCACTGATCTCCACGGTGGCTCCCTACAGTCAGACCCCATGAAGGAACGCCGCGTCCTGGTCGTCGAGGACGAACGCACCATCGCCGAGTCGGTCGCCGCCCGACTCCGCGCCGAGGGTTTCGCGGTGGAGATCGCCACGGACGGCCCCAGCGCGGTTGAGCGGTTCCGGACCGGGCAGCCGGACCTTGTCGTCCTCGACGTGATGCTGCCCGGGTTCGACGGTCTGGAGGTGTGCCGGCGTATCCAGGCCGTCCGGCCGGTTCCGGTGCTGATGCTCACCGCCCGCGACGACGAGACCGATCTGCTGGTCGGGCTCGCCGTCGGCGCGGACGACTACCTCACCAAGCCGTTCTCGATGCGCGAGCTGGCTGCCCGCGTCCACGTGCTGCTGCGCCGGATGGAACGGGCCGCGACCCCCGCGCCACCCGCCATCCGCCTCGGCGACATCGAGATCAACGAAGCCGAACGGCGGGTTCGCCGGGCCGGCGCGGACGTGCACCTCACGCCGACCGAGTTCGACCTCCTGCTGCACCTCGCCGGCCGACCCCGGACGGTGCTTCCCCGGGAACGACTGCTCGCCGACGTCTGGGGCTGGGCCGACGGCACCGGCACCCGCACGGTGGACAGCCACGTGAAGGCCTTGCGCCGCAAACTCGGCGCCGACCTGATCCGGACCGTCCACGGCGTCGGATACGCCCTGGAGGTTCCCGCGTGACCGGCCGGCAGGTGGACTGGCTGAACCGGGTGCTTCCCCGCCCCCTCGACCCGGTCCGCTCGATCAAGATGAAGCTCGGTGTCCTGCTGGTCGCCTCCTGGGCGGTGGCCATCGGCTACTTCTGGTACGGCATCGGCTGGCTCCCACCGGGCACGGCGATCACCGCCATCTGCATCGCGCTGGTCACCTCGCAGGTGCTCGCCCACGGGATGACCTCGCCGCTGCGCGAGATGACGGCCGCCGCCGGGGTGATGGCCCGCGGCGACTACACCCGTCGGGTACGCGCCACCTCCCGGGACGAGGTGGGCGAGCTGGCCCAGGCGTTCAACAAGATGGCCGAGGACCTGCACGCGGCGGACCAGCGGCGGCGTGAGCTGATCGCCAACGTCTCCCACGAGCTGCGGACGCCGATCACCGCGTTGCAGGGCGTACTGGAGAACATGGTGGACGGGGTGGCCGAGCCGGAGCCGGCGGCACTGCGCGCGGCGTTGTCCCAGACCGAGCGGCTCGGTCATCTCGTCGCCGACCTGCTCGACCTGTCCCGTCTCGACGCCGGGGTGGTGCCACTGCGCCGGGTCACCATCGACGTGGGGGACTTCCTCGACGAGGCGGTGGAGCACGCCACCGCCAGCGCGGCCGGCGCGGGGCTGGACGTGGACTTCCGGCTGCACGAGTTGGCGACGCCGTTGACCGTGCACGCCGACCCGTGGCGGTTGCACCAGGTCTTCACCAACCTGCTCGACAACGCGGCGCGACACAGTCCGCCGGGCGGCACCGTGCGGGTGAGCGCCGAGGAACACGCCGGCCAGCTCCACTTCGAGGTCAGCGACGAGGGACCGGGCATCCCGACGGCCGAGCGGTCGCGGGTGTTCGAACGATTCACCCGCGGCGACCGCGCCGCCGGGGGTGGAACCGGCCTCGGCCTCGCCATCGCCCGCTGGGTCGTCGAACTCCACGGCGGCCGGATCGCGGTCCTCGACCCGGTCAGCGCCGCCAAGGGCGCCCGTCCGGGCTGCCGCATCCAGGTCACCATCCCGAACAACGGCCCAGACCGAGGAGAGGTCGCATGACCACCCCTGGCAGCACTCCGCCGCCGACCAGCGGCCCGGCGACGCGAGTCGCCGAAGCACCGGCGCGGCCGACCGCCAACCCGTCGGCACCGCCGACCGGAGGCCCAGCGGCACCGCCGACCGGTCGCCCAGCGGCACCGCCGACCGGCCCCGCCGGACGGCCGCTTCCGGCCTGGCCCCAGCCGATGGCGGCTGTACCCCGGCCACCGTCGCTGATCGAGCGGCGCTGGCCAGGGCCATCGGGTGCCGCGCGCCCGCTCGTCCTGGCGGCCCTCACGGCGGCTGCCGTCCTCGGCGCGTCGACGATCACGATGGTTCGTCCCGGACTCGGCTGGCTGGTGGCCGTGCTGGCCGGCACCGCCGCGCTGGCCGTCGCCGCCGTCGTTCGGGGGAAGCCGTCGACCACTCCACCCGCGTCGGCGACACCGACGCCACCGACCACCTCACCCAGTCCGACGAGTCCGGCGACCCAGCCCAGCGCAACCGGCCAGCCCAGCCCGGCTACCCCGGCCGCCCCGACGGCCCAGGTCACCTCGACCACGCCGGCCACGGCGGCCGGTCCGGCCGGTCCGGCCGCTCCGACCACGCCGGCAGCCCAGGCCACGCCGGCAGCCCAGGCCACGCCGGCGGACCGGGCCACGCCGGCGGACCGGGCCACGCCGACGGACGGGGTAACCCCGGCGGCCATCGCCCGTCCCGATGCCACGGGGGCATCGGGGCGGGCGGCGCAGGTCGTCTGGGCCGCCGCGACCGTCGCGTTGGTGGGCGTGGGTACCCTCCGGGCAGCCGGCTGGCTCTTCGCGCTCTGCCTGCTCGCCGCCGTGGTGACCGGGACGCTCGCGGTGACCGGCGGGCGGAGCCCGCTCGGGATGCTGCTGGCCGCGACCCTGCCGCCGGCCGCGACGGTACGGGCGCTCCCCTGGGCGGTACGCGGGCTGCGCGACACCCGACCGGCCGGCTCGGGGATCGCCGTCGGACGGGTCCTGACCAGCGTGGCGATCTCCGCCGGTCTGCTGATGCTGTTCGGCCTGCTCTTCTCCTCCGCCGACGCGGTCTTCGCCGACCTGGTCAGCGGCTTGTTGCCCGACATCTCGGTTCCCGGCACCATCGGGTGGACGTTCCGTCTGCTGCTGATCGGTGGCGGTCTGCTGGGTGCCGCGTACCTGGTCAGTCGACCGCCCAACCTCGACGGCCTGCGGCCTGGGCCGGCGCGGCCGGCGCACCGGCTCGAGTGGACGCTTCCGCTGGTGCTGCTCGACGCCCTGTTCGCGGCGTTCGTACTGGTCCAGTTGACGGTGCTGTTCGGTGGCTCGGGGCACGTGCTGCGCACGGCAGGGCTCACCTACGCGCAGTACGCGCGCGGCGGCTTCTGGCAACTGCTCGCCGTCACCGGGCTCACCCTGCTGGTGATCGCCGTCGCGGCCCGTCGGGCACCGAAGGCCACACGGACCGACCGGCTGCTCGTCCGCGCGCTGCTCGGGGCGCTGACCGCGCTCAGCCTGGTGATCGTCGCCTCGGCGCTCTACCGGATGCAGGTCTACGCCGACGCGTACGGCGCCACCCGCCTGCGGCTCGTCGTGGCAACCGTCGAACTGTGGCTCGGGCTGCTGTTCGTGCTGGTCGGCGTAGCCGTGGTACGGCTGCGGGCCACCTGGCTGCCCCGACTGGTGATCGGCACGGCGGTACTGGCGCTGCTCGGGCTGGCCCTGGTCAACCCCGATCGGCTGATCGCCGACCGGAACGTCGACAGGTACCTGCAGACCGGCCGGTTGGACGTCGACTACGTGTCCGGCCTCTCGGCGGACGCCGTACCCGCCCTGGCCCGGCTGCCCGAGCCGATGCGGATCTGCGCTCTGTCCCGGCTCGCCGTCGAACTGCCACGGGACGGTGTCTGGGCGACGAACCTCGGACGGGAGCGCGCCCGCCCCGAGCTGGACCGGATCCCGGTGATCGGCCCGGCCTCGCACTGCCTCGTCCCGCGTGGCTGGTGAGCGTCGACGCTTGACAATCCGGCGAGGCGGGCAAGACTGCCGGGGTGGCCAAGCAACTCCCTGACGTGGGGTCGGGCGGTGCGGTTCCGCCGCCCCGCCGGGCCCGGATCGTGTTGGCCGACATCACCCGGCGCGACACGCGCTCCGAGCGGACCCGCGCCGAGCTGGCCCAGCAGACCCAGGTCGGCGAGGCGCTGGTCCGTGGCCTGGTCCGGGCCCAGCTCGCGCTGGCGTTGCGGTTGTCGCTGGTGGTCGTCATTGGGCTGGGCGGGTTGCCCTGGCTGTTCGCCATCGCGCCGTCGCTCGGCCGGACCACCGTGGCCGGCGTCAACCTGCCCTGGCTGCTGCTCGGGGTGGCGTCGTTCCCGTTCCTGATCGCGGTGGGCTGGGCGTACGTGCGGCTGGCCGAGCGCAACGAGCAGGACTTCACCGACCTGGTGCAGCGGCCGGAGCACTGAGGTGGGCAACGACTACGTGGTTCCGGCCATCGTCGCGGTCACCCTGGTCACCGTCGGCATCGGCTTCTACGGGCTGCGGCTGGCCCGGACCACGTCAGATTTCCTGGTCGCCTCGCGGGCGATCAGTCCGACCTGGAACGCTGCCGCCATCGGTGGGGAGTACCTGTCGGCCGCGAGCTTCCTCGGCATCGCCGGCCTGGTCCTCAAGTACGGCGTGGACGTGCTCTGGTACCCGGTCGGCTTCGCCGCCGGCTACCTGGCTCTCCTGCTGTTCGTGGCCGCGCCGCTGCGCCGCTCCGGCGCGTTCACGCTGCCCGACTTCTGTGAACTACGGCTCGGGTCACGCCGCCTGCGCATCCTCGCCACCGCCTTCGTGATCTTCATCGGCTGGCTCTACCTGGTGCCGCAGTTACAGGGTGCCGGGCTCACGCTGGCCACGGTGGCCGGCTCCCCGTACCCGGTGGGTGCCCTTCTGGTCGCGGCCGTGGTCACCGCGAACGTGGCGCTCGGCGGGATGCGGGCCATCACCTTCGTCCAGGCGTTCCAGTACTGGCTCAAGTTGACCGCTCTCGCCGTACCCGTGATCTTCTTGGCGCTGCAGTGGCAGGCCGATGCCCGCCCGGCGGTGACACCGCCGGACGGGCCGACGTTCCGGGCCGCGACCACCGTCGTGGTCGAGCACCGCGCGACCCTCACCCTGGCCGACGGTGAGATTCGGGAGGTACGCCCCGGCGACGAGCTGTCGTTCGCCGCCGGTGACCCGGTGCCGGAGGTGTCCGGGGTGGCCACCGACGCGGCGGACTGGTTGCTGCCCAGCGCCGCCGGCGCCGACGACCGGGGCCTGTTCGGCACGTACTCGCTGATCCTGGCCACCTTCCTGGGCACGATGGGTCTCCCGCACGTGCTGGTCCGCTTCTACACCAACCCCGACGGCGCGGCGGCACGCCGCACGACGCTCGTGGTGCTGGCCCTGGTCGGCGTCTTCTACCTGCTACCCACCCTGTACGGGGTGCTGGGCCGGATCTACACCCCGCAACTGCTCGTCAGCGGGCAGACAGACGCGGTGGTGGTCCTGCTGCCCGGCGCGGTCCTCGGTGACGGGCTCACCGGGCGGCTGCTCGCCGCGCTGGTCTCGGCGGGAGCGTTCGCCGCCTTCCTGTCCACCTCGTCGGGCCTGCTGACCAGCGTCGCCGGGGTGATCTCGACGGACGTGCTCGGCCGCGGCTCGGTACGCGGCTTCCGCTGGGCGACCGTCATCGCCGGGGGCGTACCGGCGGTGCTGGCCCTGCACGTCTCCGGCCTGGACGTCTCACAGGTGGTCGGGTTGGCCTTCGCCGTCGCCGCGTCGAGCTTCTGCCCGCTGCTGGTGCTGGGCATCTGGTGGCGCGGTCTGACCGACCTGGGCGCGGCCGCCGGGGTGCTGGCCGGCGGCGGGGCGGCGATCGGCGCGGTGCTGGTGACCGTCCTCGGCCCGCCGCTGTCCGGCTGGCCCGCCACCCTCACCGCGCAGCCGGCCGCCTGGACGGTGCCGCTGGCCTTCACCGTGATGGTCGCGGTGTCGATGGCGACCCGCCGCCGAGCACCGGCCGACGTAGCGGCCACCATGCTCCGCCTGCACACCCCCGAAGCCCTGCGCCTGTAGCCCCCCGCCCCCCGCCCCCTCCGCCCCCCGCCCCGCGCCCCGCGATCTTGTAGTTTCTGTGGCGACAAAGACGACATCTCACGCTTATGGACAACCGAAACTGCAAGATCGGCGCCGCGAGGGCGTTGATCTACTCGGGATCACTGAAATAGGGGTGTCCGGGCGGAGGGGATACCGCAGCATCACGAAACACGAGTGGATCAAGCCGGGCGGCTACGCCTCCGGAATGATCGTGCGTCCGCCTGTCGCCGGACGGCGGATCTGGCGGTCGGCGGATAACGTCGGGCCATGACTGGTGAACATCCCGCGCTCGTGCTGCGTGGTCTGGCTAAACGGTTCGACGGCACGGTCGCGGTCGCCGGTGTCGACCTGGACGTACCGGCCGGGTCCTTCTACGGGCTGCTCGGCCCGAACGGGGCCGGCAAGACCACCACCCTGTCGATGGCGGTCGGCCTGCTACGGCCGGACGCCGGCTCGGCGTGGGTGCTCGGCCAGGACGTGTGGCGCGACCCGGTCACGGCCAAGCAGTTGCTCGGCGTGATGCCCGACGGTGTCCGGCTGTTCGACCGGCTCAGCGGCGCGGAACTGCTGGCGTACCACGGGCTGCTGCGGGGGATGGACCCGGCGGTGGTCGACCAGCGGGCCGCGGAGCTGCTGGACGTCCTGGCGCTCGGCGACGCCGGCCGGACGCTGGTGGTGGACTACTCGGCGGGCATGAAGAAGAAGATCGGCCTGGCCTGCGCGTTGCTGCACGCGCCCCGGGTGCTGGTGCTGGACGAGCCGTTCGAGGCGGTCGACCCGGTGTCGGCGGCGCTGATCCGCGACATTCTCACCCGGTACGCGGCCGGCGGCGGCACGGTGGTCTTCTCCAGTCACGTGATGGAGGTCGTCGAGCGGCTGTGCTCGCACGTGGCGATCCTGGCCCAGGGCACCATCAAGCGGGTCGGCACGATCGCGGACGTCCGGGGCGACCGGTCGCTGGAACAGGTCTTCGTCGAGGTGGTCGGCGGGCGCACCGCGACCGGTGACGAGTTGTCATGGCTGTCTCGGTGAACCCGGCCACCGCGGCCACGGCGCCCGCCGCTCCGGCGCGACGGGTCTCCGCGCGGCACTTCGTACGGCTCAAGCTCCGGGTGATGGGCAACAACTTCCGGGGCCAGGGCTGGCGGATCGCGATGTTCGTCGGCGGGGCGCTGGTCGGCCTCTGGCTCGCGGCCAGCGGCTTCTTCCTGTTCGCCGCGCCGGGCATGACGGGCAACGGCCGGTACGCGGTGCTGGTCGCGGCGGCCGGCGGGGCCTTGCTGGTGCTCGGTTGGCTGCTGCTGCCGCTGGTCTTCTTCGGGGTGGACGAGACACTGGACCCGGCCCGGTTCGCGCTGCTGCCGCTGCCGCGCCGCACCCTTGTCGTCGGCCTGTTCGCCGCCGCGCTGGTCAGCGTGCCGGTGCTGGCGGCGTCGATCGCCTCGCTGGGGCTGGTACTGACCGCCTGGGCGCTGGGCGGCTGGTCCGCCGGTGTCGTGGCCGTGCTCGGCGTACTCGCCGGGTTGTTGCTCTGTGTGGCCGCGAGCCGCGCGGTGACCAGCGCCTTCGCCAGCATGCTGCGGTCCCGTCGGGTACGCGACCTGGCCGCCGTGCTGTTGGCGGTGACCGCCGCGCTACTCGGCCCGTTGCAGGTGTTCGGCCTGGCGGCGCTGCGCCAGACGGACTGGACCCGACTGACCGGAGCCGCGTCGGTGCTCGGGTGGACGCCGCTCGGGGCGCCGTGGACCGCCGGCATCGACGTGGCGCAGGGACGGGTGTGGGCCGCCCCGCTCAAGCTGCTGATCACGCTGGCGGCGATCGGCGCGCTGCTGGCCTGGTGGTCGCGGTCGCTGGAGTCGGCGATGGTGGGCTCGGCGACCGCCGGCCGGGCACCGGCGCGACGCGGCGTCGACGGCGGCGCGGTCGCCCAACTCTTCCCCCGGGCCGCCACCTGGGCGCGGCGGGACCGGTTCGGCGCGCTCGTCGCCCGGGAGGCCCGCTACTGGTGGCGGGACGCCCGCCGCCGAGCCAACCTGATCACCATCGCGGTGGTCGGCATCTTCGTGCCCGTCCTGATCAACGTCATGGGCGGCGACTTCGCGGCCGAGAACGCGGGGTTCACGGCGGCCGCCAGCGACAGCTCACCGGTCGTGGTCACCATCTCGCTTCTCTTCGTCGGCGTACTCGCCTCGGTCACCCTGGCCAACCAGTTCGGCTTCGACGGCAGCGCGTACGCCGCGAACGTCGTGGCTGGCGTGCCGGGTCGCGTCGAGCTACGCGCGCGGATGACCGCCTTCTCGCTGTACGTCCTGCCGATGCTGGCGATCATCGCAGTGGTGCTGTCGGCGCTGCTCAGCCGACCGGAGTGGATCGGGCTGATGGTGGGCAGTCTGCTCGCCACCTACGGTGCGGGATTGGCGGTGAACAGTTTCGTCTCGGTGCTCGGGGCGTACTCGCTGCCGGAGACGAGCAACCCGTTCGGGATGAACAGCGGTGCGGGCATGGCGAAGGGGCTGCTCACCCTGCTGGCCATGGTCACCTCGGCGGCCGTCGCGGTGCCGATGGTGGTGGCCGCCGCGCTGCTCGGCGAGGCCTGGCTGTGGCTGGCCCTCCCGGTCGGCGCGGCGTACGGGCTGGGTGCGGCCCTGCTCGGCGCTTACCTGGCCGGTGACGTGCTGGACCGACGTCAGCCGGAACTGCTCGCCACCGTCACGCCACGCCGCTAGGCGGCCGGGCCGCGAGACGCGTGGGCAGCGAGGAATCCGGTCCAGGCCGACGGGCTGAACGTGAGCACCGGCCCGGACCGATCCTTGCTGTCCCGCACCAGCACGACACCCGGCAGATTATCCGCCACCTCGACGCACGCGCCGCCTGTGTCGCCGGACCTGGTCGACGTTCGCCAACGCGGATGAGCAAGGGTCATGGAGTCACCTTCAGCTTCCGGATCAGGTCCAGCGAGGCGCTGGTGGGCAGCGCTTCGCCGAGCAGGCTATCCCATTTCCGACCTATCAGACGCACGACGTCCGGATCGTCGATGACGTGTCCTCGGGCGACGTCTTCCACATAGGTCACCCGTTCGCCATCCGCGAGTTCGGCGAGCAGGAAGCCACCGGTCAACCCGACATGGGCCCCGATGTCGAGCGAGACGATGTGCAATCTGACGCTCGGCATGGTGGCGAGTTCCATCAGTCGGCCAAGCTGCGCATCAAGTACCGCCGGCCCGCCTACCGGACGTCGCAGCGCGGCCTCGTCCAGGACGAACACACACTGGGGCGGCTCGGCGCGATGCCAGAGCCGCTGCCGGTCGAGCCGAACCGCGACCAACTCATCCACCACATCCGCAGGGTTCAGGCCCCCGGCGGAGATCACCGCTCGGGCATAGTCCTCGGTTTGCAGCAGACCAGGAATCAAGCAGGGCTCGAATTCGCAGAGGCGAATCGCGTGCTCCTCATGATGACGCCAGGGGACGAACCATGTCGGCAACCGCTGACGATCGGCAGCCGACAGGAGTTCGGCGAGGAGGCCGCCGGTGGCCAGGGCTTCGTCGGCGGCCACCGCGAATTCCATCGTCGGTCGGCGACGGCCGGTCTCGATGGCGGCCACCGTGGACGGACTCCACCTGATCAGGGTCGCCAGCGCCTCCTGGGACACGTCGGCACCGGCGCGGGCGGCCTTCAACGCCCGTACCCACATCTCGATGTTCATCCTTACCTCTCCGGTAAGTACGTGACTGCGCAGCGTAGTAAGCCCTGGAATCCTCCCGTGTCCGCGCCGCGCCGTCCAGGGTGGAGAGCACGCGGCCCGGCTGGTGGAGGCGATGACCCGGCGGTCGGTCCTGCGTCGGGGCCGTCCCGGTCACTCCCCCGATCGGGGCGGCCCTCGCATCCACTGGGAGGAGGTCAGCCGTGCTCGGATTCATTCCTGGTCGGGGCGGGGCGCGGTGGTCGTACTCGATGAGGAACGTGGCGGCGACGACCGTGCCGGGCGCGATCGAGCCGGCACACGGCGGTGTGGCGCGTCACGTGCGGGCACCTGACACCCCAACGAGCGTGATGCCTGTCAGTCATCAAGATGACTCACCGGCATCACGCTCACCGAAGTGTTGCCTCCCGCCAGCCGCCGGCGGTGCGGAGTGAGTCGGCCGCACCTGCCGATGCGACCGCTGTGGCGGTGTCGCGGCTGCGGCGCGCACTGGCCCTGCCAACCGGCGCGGCTGGCGTTGCTGGCCGAGTACCGGGACGACCGCACGGCGCTGCTGTTCTACCTGGGCACGCTGATGGCGGAGGCGGGCGATCAGCTCGCCCGGCTGAGCGGGCGACCCGCCGACCTGCACGCACGTTTTCTGGGCTGGGTGCGCGGCCGGGGCGGCACAATGTTTCACGTGAATCATGAGCCGGGCGCCGAGATCCACCACACCGATCCGTTCGCGGTGCCGGCCGGGCAACGGTCGCCGGCCCGCCGGCTGCGGGGTCGGCTCGCCGCGCCGGTCACCCTCTGGACGGCGCCCGGCCCGGCGGGTCTGACGGTCGCGTCGACACTGGTCGCCGAGGGGGAGCCGGACCGGCTGCTCGGGCTGATCGACCCGGAGTCCGACCTCTGGGCCGCCGTCGAGGAGGCGGGTCGGTTCGCCGTCGCGCCGCTCGGCCCGCCACACCGGCAGCTCGCCGACCGCTTCGCCGGCCTCTTTCCCGCGCCGGGAGGGCTCTTCGCCTCCGGCGGGTGGACCGACACGCCCTACGGGCCGGTGCCGTCCGACGCCGGCGGCTGGGCGGGGTGCCGGCTGGACACCGCCCGGGAGTACGGCTGGGGCCTGCTGGTGGAGGCCACCATCGAGGCCGTCGACCTGGCCGAGGACACCACCCCGCTGCTGCACTACCGGGGGCGGTACCTCGAGCTGCCGGGCTGACCAGGGGCCTGGGAGCGCGACCGGTCACCGGGGTGACGTAGGTCACTCGGCGCACCCAGCCAACCGCTCGGCGCACTCGACGACCGGCGTCGATCTCGACCTTCCCCGGCGGGGAGCGTGCCTCCTACGGTGCGCGCAACTACCCCCGACGCCTGTGAAGGTGGTGATCCACAGATGTCCACGGACACACCCGCGCCGACCGCTTCCCAGCCGGACAAGTACCTGGCCGTACAACAGTCAGACGAGTTCGCCGGGTTGCGGCGCGCGTTGCGCGGCTTCGTCTTCCCGATGACCGTCGCGTTCTTCCTGTGGTACGCGCTCTACGTCATTCTCTCCGCGTACGCCCGGGACTTCATGGGCACGAAGCTGTTCGGCAGCAACATCAACGTTGCCCTGGTCTTCGGCCTACTCCAGTTCGTCTCGACGTTCCTGATCGCCTGGCTTTACTCCCGGTACGCCGACCGGAAGATCGACCCGGTGGCCGACCGCATCCGTGCCGAGATCGGGGAGGTGACCCACGATGACGGTCCACGCGGCTGACCTGCTCCTCGCGGCCGACGCGACGAACCACACGGCCCGCAACCTGACCATCACGCTGTTCCTGGTGTTCGTGGCGGTGACCCTGGGCATCACCATCTGGGCCAGCCGGCAGACCAAGACGGCCACGGACTTCTACGCCGGCGGCCGCTCCTTCTCCGGTTTCCAGAACGGCATGGCGATCGGTGGCGACTACATGTCGGCCGCCTCGTTCCTCGGCATCGCCGGCATCATCGCGCTCTACGGCTACGACGGCTTCCTCTACTCGATCGGCTTCCTGGTCGCCTGGCTGGTGGCCCTCCTGCTGGTCGCGGAGCTGCTGCGCAACTCCGGCCGGTACACGATGGCCGACGTGCTGGCGTTCCGGATGCGGCAGCGTCCGGTGCGTACGGCGGCTGCCGTCTCCACCATCACCGTCTCGATCTTCTATCTGCTCGCCCAGATGGTCGGCGCCGGCGCGCTCGTCGCGCTGCTGCTCGGCATCAAGCCCGGGACGACCTTCCTCGGCATGGATGCCGCCACGGCCAAGGTGGCGACCATCATCATGGTCGGCGCCCTGATGATCATCTACGTGACCGTGGGTGGCATGAAGGGCACCACGTACGTGCAGATCGTCAAGGCGTTCCTGCTGATGAGCGGCGCCCTGCTGATGACCGTGCTGGTGCTGGCGAAGTACCACTTCAACCTGTCCGAGCTGCTCGGCGCCGCCGCCTCCGCGTCCGGCAAGGGCGACAAACTCCTGGAACCGGGCCTGCGGTACGGGGTGGAGGTCGCCGGGAACGCCACGCAGACGTTCTACAACAAGATGGACCTGCTCTCGCTCGGCATCGCCCTGGTGCTCGGCACGGCCGGTCTGCCGCACATCCTGATCCGCTTCTACACCGTGCCGACCGCCAAGGCGGCCCGTAAGAGCGTGCTCTGGGCCATCGGCATCATCGGCACCTTCTACCTGCTCACCCTGGCCCTCGGCTTCGGCGCGGCGGCGATGGTGGGTGGTCCGGCGATCATCGCGCAGGACAAGGCCGGCAACACCGCCGCGCCGCAGTTGGCCGAGGCGCTCGGCCTGGAGTTCTTCGGCGGTGACCTGGGTGGCGCGGCCCTGCTGGCGATCATCGCGGCGGTCGCCTTCGCCACCATCCTGGCCGTGGTCGCCGGATTGACCCTGGCCTCCTCGTCCAGCCTGGCTCACGACTTCTACGCGAACGTCCTGAAGAAGGGCGAGACGTCCGAGCGCCAGGAGGTACGGGTCGCCCGGATCTCCGCCCTGGTGATCGGCGCGATCTCGATCCTGCTGTCGATCTACGCGCAGAACCTCAACGTGGCGTTCCTCGTGGCGTTGGCCTTCGCGGTCGCCGCCTCGGGCAACCTGCCGGCGATCCTCTACAGCCTGTTCTGGAAGCGGTTCAACACTTCCGGAGCGGTATGGGCGATCTACGGCGGTCTGATCTCGGCCGTGGTGCTGGTGTTCTTCTCACCGGTGGTGTCGGGCGCGGCGACGTCGATGTTCCCGGACCACGACTGGCAGTGGTTCCCGCTGTCCAACCCGGGCATCCTGTCCATCCCGTTCGGGTTCCTGTGCGGGTTCGTCGGCACGCTCATCTCGAAGGAGCACGACGAGGACAAGTACGCGGAGCTGGAGGTCCGCGCCCTCACCGGCGCGGGTGCGCACTGACGCGCTAGCTGTTAGGAAGGGCCCCCTGTACAACGCCAGGCGTTAGCAGGGGGCCCTTCCTTCAGTCGGTAGGCTGACCGGCATGAAGGTTGCTACGCGCTTTGGGTCTGGTCACCGCGTTCTTGTCACCGGCGGCGCCGGTTTCGTTCCGTCGCACCTGGTCGACTCGCTGATCGCCCGCGGGTGCACGGTGGTGGCCCTGGACAACTTCGTCACCGGTTCCAAGGAGAACGTCGCCCACCTGCTGGACCGGCCAACCTTCACCCTGGTCGAGGCGGACCTCTCCGACGGCCTGCCGACGCACCACCCGGCGCTGGCCGAGCGCTTCGACGCGATCCTGCACATGGCCTCGCCGGCCAGCCCCACCGACTTCGCCCAGCTTCCGGTGGAGATCCTCCGGGTCGGGTCGGTGGGCACCCTGCACCTGCTGGACCGCGCGGTCGCCGACGGCGCCCGGTTCCTGATGGCCTCCACCAGCGAGGCGTACGGGGACCCGAAGGAGCACCCGCAGCGCGAGACCTACTGGGGCAACGTCAACCCCATCGGCGTCCGCAGCGTCTACGACGAGGCGAAGCGCTTCTCCGAGGCGGCCACCATGGCGTACCACCGGTACCGGGGGCTGGACGCCGCGATCGTGCGGATCTTCAACACGTACGGCCCGCGGATGCGCCCGGACGACGGTCGCGCCATCCCGACCTTCATCTCCCAGGCGCTGCGTGACGAGCCGATCACCGTGCACGGCACCGGCAACCAGACCCGGTCAATCTGCTTCGTCGAGGATCTGGTGCGGGGCATCCTGCTGCTGCTCGACTCGACCGAGACCGGGCCGGTCAACTGCGGTACCGAGCACGAGATGTCCATGCGTCAACTCGCCGAGTTGATCGTGTCACTCTCCGACAGCAACTCGGAGGTGACGTACATCACGCGCAGCGCGGACGACCCGGAGATGCGGCGCCCCGACCTGACCCTCGCCCGTGAACTGCTCGGATACGAGCCGGCCGTGACGCCCGAAGACGGCCTGCGACGCACGATCGAGTACTTCCGGGCGCGGCTAGGGTAACCGGCTCGCGGCGGACCGCCGATCGCTGAGTGTCACCTGAGGGCGGTAGTGGCCCTCGCTACGTACTCTGAGTTGCATGTCAGCGACCCCTGCCGGCGTTCCCCACCCGTACCTGCACCGCAGCGCCGGGCGCGCCTCGGTGCCCGGCCCCGACCGGGGCGCCTCCGGACGCGCGCGTCCGGCCGAGGCGCGCTTCTACCCGTCGTACGACGATCGGCAGGTCGGCCCCGGCGGGCCGACGGGACCGGGCGGGCCGGGTGGCGCCGGCGGGTCGGGACGGCGTGGTCCCCGCCCACGCTGGGGGCGGATCGGCCTGGTGGCGGGCATCGCGGTGCTGGTGTTGGCGCTGCTCGGCGGCCTGGGCGCGTGGCTGTACGCGCGCGGCCTCAACAACGACCTGGCCCGCACCGATCCCTTCGCGGAGATCACCGGCGGCCGTCCGGCGAAGCCCGTCGACGGCGCGTTGAACATCCTGCTGGTCGGCAGCGACTCCCGGGACCCGGACGCGCCGGTCGACACCAAGAGCCAGTGGCGGGCCGACACGATCATCGTGATGCACATCCCGGCCGACCATAAGGAGGCGTACCTGGTCTCCATCCCGCGTGACCTGTACGTGCCGATCCCGGAGAGCGCGGGCGCGGACTGCGGCTCCGGCCGGCGCGCGAAGATCAACGCAGCGTTCGCCTTCGGTGGCCTGCCGCTGGCGGTCCGTACCGTCGAGTGCTTCAGCGACGTCCGGATCGACCACGTCATGGCGATCGACTTCGGCGGGTTCAAGGAGGTCACCGACGCCCTCGGCGGGGTGGACCTGAAGGTGGAGCGGACGATCACCTCGATCCACAAGCCGTACCGGACGTTCGCCAAGGGCACCAACCACATGGACGGCGCGGAGGCGCTGGACTGGATCCGGCAGCGTAAGCAGTTCCCGGACGGCGACTTCGCCCGGATGCGGCACCAGCAGGACTTCCTGCGGGCGCTGATGGACAAGGCGGCCAGCACCGGCACCCTGGCGAACCCGAAGAAGCTCAACGACTTCCTCAAGTCGGTGACCGCGGCGGTGACCGTCGACCAGGGCTTCTCGTTGACCGATATGGCGGTGCAGTTCCGGAGCCTGCGTGGTGAGAACCTCACGTTCCTGACCAGCCCGAACTCGGGCAGCGACACCATCAACGGCGAGTCGGTGGTGGTGTCGGACCGGGAGAAGGCGCTGGCGATGTACAAGGCCATGTCGGCGGACACGATGGCGGACTGGGTGAAGGCCAACCCGCCGAAGAGCAACGACGGCGGCTGAGCCTCCTCTCCTGCCCCCACTCCGTAAGTGTCTTGACCGTCCATTGGGGATTGTCTTAGGTTTGGGCCTCGCACCTCGATCAATGACAACCACGGACACGGCAGGGGCCCTGGCCGGGCGAACCGCTTGCCGGGCGTCTCGATCGAGGGAGGCGCCCGGCATCGCTTCGGGTCGTTGCCCTCTGCCACCAAGGCGAGGAGAAGTCGATGACAGGCAAGCTGCACAAGGCGTTAGGGGCGACGGCCGCCGCCGCGCTCATCACGGGGGCTGGCCTGGCAGCCACCGCCGCACCGGCTCAGGCTGCCGCCCTCGGGTGCCCGTACCCCTACACGTGCCTCTCCGACCAGGACAAGGTCATCGATCACAAGTACCAGGTCGTGACCTCGGGCTTCCAGTCCATCTCGAACGGGGTCGATGTCGTGTACGGCGCCAACAGCCGCAACGACGACGTTGTGTACGTCCGGTACACCACCGGGCTGATCAAGTGCATGGCCGCCGGCAAGCCCAACACCCTCTACGACGTCGGGTACTACGGGATCCCCAACGGGATCCGCATCGACTCGGCGTCCACCTGCGCGTACGGGCCGATTCCGCCAGCGAGCAAGTAGACCCTGCGGGGGTCCGACCCATCCGGGTCGGGCCCCCTTTTCGCGCGTGCCACACCAGGTGCCGCGCCAACTTGTCAGATAGAATCGGACATTAGGGGCATTGAGGCGTTCGAGCCGATCAGGCCATCGCTGCCTCGCCTTTCTGGTCATCGAGTGGGGGCGATCGCCTGGTTGACGGTGCCTGGCGAGCGAATTGAGTCCAGATGAACTCGCAAAGTCGAATTGATGTACGTACAGTGGTGCCGCCCCCTCCTGATCACGAGCTGGAGCACGAATGCCGGTTCAGGCCAGCCGTCGCCCTCCGTCCACTACATCCGCCGCGCAGAGCGGTCGTATCGCCGCGTCCATACCGGTGCAGCCCGGCCCGTCGGGCGGCGGCCCGGGCGGTCGTCCGCCAGGTGCCGGCGACAGCCGGACAGGCGGCAAGGGGCCGGCGAAGAAGCGGCCCCGGCGCAAGGATCCGCTCTGGGCCCGCCTGACCGTGATCTTCGGTGCGGTGCTGATGCTCAGCAGCGGGGTGGCGATCGTCGGCACGAAGGTGCTGGTCGGTCAGGCCACCGGTGACATCGCCCAGCGCAACCTGCTCGGCGACGCCGGCAAGACCGACGCCGAGGGTGGCGCGAGCCTGGACGGGCCGATCGACATGCTGCTGCTCGGCGTGGACGCCCGGGAACGCTGGGCCGCCGACGACGTCCGGTCGGACAGCATCATCGTCCTGCACATCCCGGCCTCGCACGACCAGGCGTACCTGATCTCGATCCCCCGCGACACCGAGGCGCAGATCCCCCCGTTCAAGAAGAGCGGCTACACCGGTGGCACCGACAAGATCAACGCCGCCTTCCAGGCCGGTGCCCGCAACGGTGGCGGCTGGGAGGGTGGCGCCCAGCTCATGGCGCAGACGATCAAGCGCCTCACCGGCATCAGCTTCGACGGCGCGGCGATTATCAACTTCGGGGGTTTCAAGAACGTCATCGACACCCTGGGCACCGTGCGCATCTGCGTGACCCAGGAGGTCACGTCGCTGCACATGAGTTATGTCGACGGTAAGCCGATGTGGAACGCCGACGCCAAGAAGACCGGCAAGACGATGAAGCCGGTGGTGCACAAGAAGGGCTGCCAGGAGATGGAGGGTTGGGCTGCGCTCGACTACTCGCGGCAGCGCAAGACCCTCCGCAACGGCGACTACGACCGGCAGCAGAACCAGCAGCAACTGATCAAGGCGATGGCCCGCAAGGCCAACGACGGCGGCATGCTGACCAACCCGGCCAAGATGAACTCGTTGATCAAGGCAGCCGGCAAGGCCTTCGTCCTGGACACCGGCGGCGTGCCGATCGAGAACTTCATCTTCACCATGCGTGGCGTCACCGCCAACGAGTTGACCATGTTGAAGACCAACAACGGCAGCTTCAACGGCAACGGCAACAACCGTGAGGCGTTGAACGAGGAGACGATGGCGATGTTCGAGGCGGTCAAGCAGGACAAGCTCGCCGAGTTCGTCTTCACCCACCCCGAGGTGATCTCCGGCCGGAAGTGACGGCCAAGTCGCGGAAAGCCCGGCGACCGTTCCGTCACTGACCGTAGCCTGACGTGAGCAAGGTTCACGTATCGGCTGCGGGGAGGCGGTCACGTCCAGGTGGGGACGGAACGCGGCCGGCCGGGCACACCCGGCCGGGTCGCGCCGCGATCGCTGGCCACGCCTCCTGCTCGCCGTCGGACTGGCCCTAGTCCTGCTGGCCGGGCTCGCGGTGATGGGCCTCAAGACACTGACCCACCGGTACGACCGTACGGTCACCAAGGAGCAGTTGCTCGACGCCAACGCCCGAACCGACCGGACCGACCTGGACGGGGCGCTCAACTACCTGCTGATCGGCACCGACAAACGCGCCGGCGGCAGCGAGCCGGACCAGCGCTCCGACACCATCCTCATCGTGCACGTACCCGCCGGACGGCGTGCGGCGTACCTGGTCTCCATCCCGCGTGACCTGCTGGTCGCCATCCCACCGGCGAACGGCTTCGGCGGCGG
The DNA here is from genome assembly GCF_040675055.1 of Micromonospora sp. NPDC049662. Taxonomy (NCBI): domain Bacteria; kingdom Bacillati; phylum Actinomycetota; class Actinomycetes; order Micromonosporales; family Micromonosporaceae; genus Micromonospora; species Micromonospora sp. NPDC049662. The sequence goes on along the minus strand of NZ_JBFAOC010000020.1, from coordinate 17,261 downwards.
CCCCGACAAGATCAACGCCGCGTACGAGCACGGTGGCGGCGGATCGGCCGGCGCCCGACTGCTCTCCACCACCCTGAACCGGCTCACCGGCATCCGGTTCGACGGCGCCGCCCTGATCGACTTCTCCGGTTTCCGGAAGGTGATCGACCTTTTGGGCGGGGTGCAGATGTGCGTCGACACCGAGGTGCGCTCGATCCACACCAACCGGGTCTTCCGGACCGGCTGCCAGCGGATGGACGGGGCACAGGCGCTGGACTACGTACGGCAGCGCTACGACCTGCCCGGGGGCGACTACGACCGGCAGCGCCACCAGCAGCAACTCCTGCGGGCGATGCTGGACAGCGCCGGCGACGCCGACCTGCGCAACAATCCGGTGAAGCTGGACCAGGTGCTCCGGGCGGTCGGCGGCTCGTTGACCGTCGACACCAACGGCGTACCCCTTGAGGATCTGCTCCTCGCGCTCCGCGCGCTGCCGCCCGACGGAATGCGCGGCGTCCAGGTGCCCTCGTCCCCGCAGACCATCGACCAGGTCTCGTACGTGGTGCTCGACAACGGCGGCAACGGGCTGTTCGAGGCGGTCCGGGGCACCCGCGTACCGGACTGGGCGCAGGCCAACCCGCGCTGGGTGACCCGGTTGTGACCGTGGCGACGGCCGGGTCGGTGCCGATCCGGCCCCCGAGGATCTAGTGTTGCTTCCTGTGTTCGGACCCCAGGTTCCCACCGTGCCCGTGACCGAGATCGCCGACGACACCTACCTGCTCGATGTGCGGGAGGCCGACGAATGGGCGGCCGGCCACGCCCCCACCGCCCACCACCTGCCGATGATGGAACTGCCCGCGCGGCTGGCCGAGGTGCCGACCGACCGGGACGTGGCCGTCATCTGCCGCTCCGGTGGACGATCCGCCCAGGTCGTCGCCTACCTGATCAACAACGGGTGGGGTCAGGTGCGCAACGCCGACGGCGGGATGCGCCAGTGGGCAGCGGTCGGCCGAGCAGTGGTCGACGCGAACGGGCAGCCCGGCCAGGTCATCTGAGGCGGCCGGGATGGGCGGGCCACTGGTCTTCGCGCACCGCGGCGCCTCGTACGACCTTCCGGAGCACACCCTCGCCGCGTACCTGCGCGCCCTCGACGAGGGCGCCGACGGGCTGGAGTGCGACGTCCGGCTGACCCGGGACGGTCATCTGGTCTGCGTACACGACCGGCGGCTGGACCGCACGAGCAACGGTCGCGGGCTGGTCAGCGCGCGAACTCTCGCCGAGTTGGACGCGCTGGACTTCGGCTCGTGGCATCCGGCCGGCGCGCCGAGCGGTGACCTGCCGCCGGACGAGTCGCACACCCGGCTGTTGACCCTGGCCCGGCTGCTCGACGCGGTGCTCGCCGCCGGGCGGCCCGTCCGGTTGCTCGTCGAGACGAAGCATCCGTCCCGCTTCGGCTCGTTGGTGGAGCGGCGGCTGGTCGACCTGCTGCGGCAGTACGGGCTGGTCGATCCGGCACCGGACGACCCGGTCCAGGTGACCGTCATGTCGTTCTCCCCGCTGGCCGTACGCCGGGTCCGGGAGTTGGCCCCGGCGCTGCCCACGGTGCTGCTGCTGGAGGTGCTTCCACCCTGGCTGCGGCTGGGCCGGCTGCCGTTCGGCGCCCGCATCGCCGGCCCGGGCATCGGCCTGCTCCGGGCCCGCCCCCACCTGCTGCCCGCGCTGCGCGCCGCCGGCAACCAGGTGTACGTCTGGACGGTCAACGAGCCGGCCGACGTGGAGCTGGTGCTGGCCGGGGAGGTGGACGGGATCATCACGGACCGACCGGCGCACGTGCTGGCCCGGCGGGACCGCTGAACGGGCCGCGACGCCGAGCCGGCCGCCCAGCGCGTCGACCGCCGGCAGCGCCTACGCCTACGCCCACCCGACAACCGGGGGTGCCGAAAGCCGGGCCGGCGGGGCAGACTCGGCACATGCCGGAGCGTATCGATTTTCCCGCTCTTCTCGCCGGCCACACCGTCGTGATCGAGATGATCAATGCGGGGGACGCGGGCCTGCCGGTCCTCACCCAACTCCTCCGGATGGCCCAACCGGCGCTGTCCGCGAGCGGAATGGCGTTCGTCGAGTTCGGTCCGACGGGCGGCCGGGTGATCGCGGCCACCGGCGCGGCGGAGTGGGCGCTCGGCCGCCCGCTCGCGGCGGACGACCCGGACACGGTCCGGCTGCTCTCCGGCCCGCGGGTGAGCCAGGTCCGGGTGACCGATCTGAGCGGCAAGCTCGCCGCCGAACTCGCCGGCAGCGGCCTGCACCGGATGGTGGTGTCCCGGGCCGAGATCGGCGGTCACACCGTCGGCAGCCTGCACGCCCTCTATCCGGGCGACGACGAGCCGGGCGCCGAGCAGCAGGGAGTCATCGCGTACCTCGCCTCGTGCGTCGCCCACATGTACGGCGACCAGAGCGGACTGCCGGTGCACGGCGACGGGCCGGTGGTGGCAGCGCTCGCCGACGGGCTGGCGGTGGTCGACCGGGACGGGCACGTCCGGCTGTGGAACCCGGCGGCCGTCCAGGTCACCGGCTGCACGACGGGCCAGGCCCTGAACCGGCCGTTGCCGTTGCCGCTGCCGCCTGCCGGCCAGGTTCGCGACCACCGGCTGCCGGACGGGCGCTGGCTGCGCATCACCTCCGGCGACCTGCCCGGCCCGGGCGCGCTGCGGGTGGTCACCTTCCGCGACATCACCGACCAGCAGCGCCGCGATCACGACCGGGAGCTGTTCGTCGCGGTGACCAGCCACGAGCTACGCACGCCGGTCACCGTCATCAAGGGGTACGCGGACACCCTCACCGACCACTGGGAGTCGCTGACCGACGGCGACCGACGGCAGGCCGCCCGGGTGATCGGGCAGCGCGCCAACGAGCTGGCCCGGTTGGTCGACCGGCTGCTCTCCTCGGCGGCCGAGACGGGGCCCGCGGACGAGCCGCCCACCCCGTTCGACCTCGGTGCGGCGCTGCGCGCGGCGGTCGTGGACCTGCCGGCGGAGCTGCGGCACCGGCTGACGCTCCGCCTGCCCGTCGACCTGCCCAAGGCGCTCGGCCACCGTCCCAGTTTGGCCACCGTCCTGACCGAGCTGGTGACCAACGCCGGCAAGTACTCGCCGCCGGGCTCCCCCATCGAGATCACGGCCGGGGTCGACGGTCAGTTGGTCGCGTTCCGGGTGAGCGACCGCGGCATCAGCATCCGGCCGGAGCACGTGGAACGGGCGTTCGACCGGTTCTGGCAGGGCGAGTCCGGTGACCGGCGCGGCTACCCCGGGGCGGGGCTGGGCCTCTATCTCGTCCGCCGGATCGTTGAACAGCAGAATGGATGGGTATCCCTACGTCCGAGGACCGACGGCGGTACGGTCGCAGAGGTGCGGCTACCGCGCGGTTGACCTGCGGGGCGCGACGTGGAGGCGACGGTGGCGACGGCGGCGAGGGATCGGGCGTGGTGCGTGGTGGTTCCCCACCACCCCGCCGGCGCACGACTGGCCCGGCATCGGCTCGCCGACGACCTGGCGGACGTCGTGCCCCCGGCGCTCCTCGCGGATCTGATCGCGGTGCTCGCCGAACTGGTGGGCAACTCGGTCCGGCACGCCCACCCGCTGCCCGGCGGCGTGGTCCGGGTGGCCTGGCGGCTGCGGCCGTCCGCCGACGGCCCACGGATCCAGTTGCGGGTGACCGACGGCGGCGCGGCCACCGGCCCACGGATCCGCACCGCCGGCCTCGACGCGGCGGACGGGCGGGGCCTGCACATCGTCGCCGGCCTGGCGACCCGCTGGGGTGTCGAGCGGGACGGTATGGGTCAGCGCGTCTGGGCGGAGTTCGACCCCACTCCCACCCCCGGCCTGGTGCCGGCCGGCTAACACCTTCATGATCAACTCGCGCTGGGTTGGGTGGGTCCGGGTCATGCCGGGGCCGGCGGGGCTCTAGGCTGTGACGCCGTGAGCAAGCGTCGAAAGAGCCAGCGAGCAGCCAGCGACACCACTCCCCGTCGGGACAAGGTGCGGGACGTCTTCGTGCCGCGTCCCTTCGAGGGCCTGGTCGACGAGCCCGAGTGGATCGCGCTGCGCGAGCTGGTGCCCGCCGCGTCCGCCCCGCTGCGCCTGGCGCCCGCCCTGGTCGAGGAGTTCGGCGACCGGTCGGCGACCCTGGCCACGGTGCTGCCGATGGCCGCGCCGGCGGTGAGCAAGCCGGACGGCCAGGTGCTCATCGGTCTACAGCGTCACCAGCAGTCCGGCGATGTCTCCCGGGACCTGGCCGAGGCGCTCCTCAGCGCGCTGCGCACCGAGCCGGGCGGCCAGGTTTCCGTGCCGCCGCTGCCCGGCCCCGGGCCGCGACTTCAGGACATCCTCGTGGACGGCCCGCTGGAGATCAGCATGCACGACGGGTTCGAGTTCTGGCTCGATCCCGGCGCGACCGATGACCCGAGCGTCCAGGCGTCCCTGGAGCGGGCGAACGCCGCCATCTACCCGACGGTGCGGATGACCTCCGCGAAGGCCGCGTACTGGTGCCGGGTCCCCGAGAAGGCGCACGTGCGCTGGGTGCTGCCGGACGACGAGGACGCCGCCCTCGACGCGCTGGCCCGGCTCGGCGCGGCCGGCACGCTGATGCTCGGCGACCAGACCAAGTTCGCCGGGATGTTCCGCGCCCACGGCCGGCTCGTACCCGTCTGGGACCTGCCCGAGGAGACGCCGGCGAGCGAGTGGGAGGACCCGGTGGCGCAGTTCGCCAAGCGGTACGCGGAGGCTCTCGCCAGCACCGAGGTGTTGGACGCCGCCGGCCGGCGGGCCCGCCAGGGGTTGCTCGGCCGACAGCTCACCCTGCGCTGAGGCGTTGTTAGGAAGGGCCCCTTGCTATGCACTAGGCGTTAGCAGGGGGCCCTTCCTTCAGGGGGGCGCGGACGATCGGGCAGGACATGCAGCGCGGGCCGCCCCGGCCGGAGCCCAACTCTGAACCGGCGATCGGGATGATCTCGATGCCGGCCCGCTCCAACTGCGCGTTGGTCTCCGTGTTGCGCTCATAACCGACGCACAGCCGGGGCGCGAGGGCGAGGGTGTTGTTGCCGTCGTCCCACTGTTCGCGTTCCGCGGTCACCGGGTCCAGGCCGGTGTCGATGACCCGCAGCTGGTCCAGGTCCATCGCGTCGGCGGCGGCTCGCAGGAAGGGCGCCGGGCCGTCCACCCGTGGGTCCTCGCCGTCCGCGCCGGCGATGACGGTGTACGCCGAGAGCGTGCTGGCGATGTTCGGATACATCAGGACGGCGTCGACGTCGACCATCGTGCAGACGGTGTCCAGGTGCATCGTGGCGCGTTTCTGGGCGATCGGCACCACCAGGATGGTGTGGGCCAGGCCGGCGGCGAAGACCTGCCGGCCGAGGCGTTCCGCGCCCGCCGGGGTGGTCCGCTCACCCACGCCGACCGCCAGCACGCCGGGTGCGAGCAGCAGCACGTCCCCGCCCTCCAGGTGTTCCAGGTCGGGGCGGTAGACGAACTCGGTGCCGGCGAACCGGGGGTGGTGCCGGTAGATGGCGTCGGTCAGGGTGGTCTCCCGGCGGCGGGCCGGCATGGCGAGGCTGGTGACGCCGACCCGGTCGCCGATCCACAGCGACGAGTCCCGGGTGAAGAGCAGGTTGGGCAGCGGGTCGATGACGAAGTCGTGCCGGTCCATCAGGGTGTAGACGAGCCCGCCCGGCCGCTCCGAGCTGATCCGCAGCTCCTCGTGGGCCAGCCCGGCGGTCAGCACGTCGGCCAGCGCGGCCGGGTCCAGGTAGGCGAGGTGGTCGGCGACCCGGGCGCGGAGCGTGTCGCCGAGGCGGCGCGAGCGCAGCACCTGCTCGGTCAGTTCGGCGCGGGCGTCCGCGACGGCCAGCGCCTCGGCCAGCAGGGTGGCCAGGTAGAGCACCTCGACCCCGCGCTCGCGCAGCGCCGCCGCGAAGGCGTCGTGCTCCTCCTGCGCGCGGCCGACCCAGGGGATCGCGTCGAACAGGAGCGAGTCGTTGTTGCGCGGGGTGAGCCGGGCCAGCTCCGGGCCGGGCCGGTGCAGCAGGACGGTGCCGAGCCGGCCGACTTCACTGTCGACGTAGTGGGTCACTCCCGCAGCGTAGGGCAGGGTTTGGCGGCATCCGAGAAAAGAACTGTGGATGAATATGGCATTCATCCACAGTCACTCCGGCGTTCCGGCTTGCCGAACACCCACAGTGGCAACGTAGGGTAGTGAGGACATAACTTCGAGGGACCTTTTGCCGGAGGTCGCGATGACTGTCTTTCCCGCACGACGAGCCGTACCGACCGCACGGGCACTGCCGCCCATCGCGGTTCCCCACCCCCGCGTCGAGGCGCCGGGGGCTCTCGAACCGATCCGCCCCACACCGCTCGAGTGGGCCCGACGCCGCCGTGCCGAGCGAGGCGCCCGTCGGCTGGAGGCGGCCGGCGCGCGGGCACTCGGTCAACTCGACCACCTCGGGCCGTCCTGGCACGTCATCGAGTGGCCCCGCACCGACGTGGCGGACGTCCTGCTCGACCGCGCGCAGGACGACCGCGCCGGTTTCCTCGCCATCGGGCCGAGCGGCCTGTTCGCGGTGACCATCGCCGACCACGGCCGGGCCCGGGTGCTCGTCGCCGGGGACGTCGTACAGATCAACGGGAAGCGGCCCCCGTACGTGACCGAGGCCCGCCGGGACGCCAAGCGGGCCAGCAAGGCCCTCTCCGACGCGGTGGGGCTGACCATCCCGGTGACGCCCGTGCTGACCTTCGTGGGTTCCGGCGTGATCAGCGTCTACGGCCTCCCGAAGGACTGCCTGATGGCCACCCACCGGGAGCTGGACCGGCTTCTCGTGGCCGGTGGCAACCGGATCAGCCCGACCACGGCCGAGAAGCTGGCACGGGTGGCACAGCACCCGAGCACCTGGCTGAACGGCACGTACCGTCCATCGGCCGACTACCGGTGGTACGAGGAGGGCCGAACGGCCGCTGACAAGGCGGCCCACCGCCGGTAACGTCACCGGCGACGCCACGCGGCCCCGGTCCCCCACCTACCCACCGGCTCCCGCGCCGTCGCCGGCCGCCCGGGAGTTCTCCGCTGCGGCGCGGTGACCCGGCTCGCTCGGTGAATCCGTCGTTGACCGGCTAGCGTGGACAGTCCGTCGTTGTACATAGGAGGCGCGGTGGCCCACGTCGAACTCTCGCTCTCAGAAGTGTTCGTGCCCTCGGCCCGAGCCTCGACAGAGTCTGAGTTCGACAATGTCGGCCAGTGGTCCTCGACCGTCGGGCGGGCGGACGAGCCCTGCCTGCTGATCGACGCCGACACCCGGGTGGTGGCCATCTCCACCGCCGGCTGCGCGCTGCTCTGCCTGGGCGAGCCCGCCGGCCTGATCGGGCGTCCACTGCTCGACGGCGGCCTTCGCCTGCTCGACTTCACCGCGAACCGGGGCGAGCTGACCGAGGCCGAGATCGACAAGATTCCGCCCCTGCTGGCGCTCTCCTCCGGCCGGCTCGCCCGGGGCCTGCTGCGGGTGCAGGCCGCCTCCGGCGGGGGGCCTGACGCGACGGTCGACGCGATCTCCACGCCGGTGCTCTCCGACGGCGCCGTCGCGGGCTCGCTCACCTTCTTCTCCGAGGTCTGACCTGCGGCGCGATGTGGTGTTCGCCGCACGCGGCGATGCCCAGATGGGCTCGGTTCCACGCCGTAGGGTGCCCTCATGCTCGATATCACTCTGCTGCCGGGGGAGTACGCCGTGTGCCGGCTCGGTGGCGGCACCGCCCTGCCGGACGAGTTGTCGAGCGGGCTGGGTCGCGCCGACGTGGTCACGGTGAGCTGGACCGCCGACGGGATCTCGGTGATCTGCCCGGCCGATCGGTTGCCCGACGAGGCCGTGGTGGAGACCATCTGGCGCTGCCTTCGCGTCGCCGGTCCGGCGGGCATGGACGGCACCGGCACGCTCGCGGCGCTCGTGGACCCACTCGCCGCGGCCCGGGTCAGCGTGGTCACCTTCTCCACCTTCGACACCGACTACGTGCTGCTGCCGGCCGTCCGACTGACCGAGGGCACAACCGCGTTGGAGCGCGCCGGACACCGCGTCCTCGGCTGAGCTTCACCCGGCCGACCGCTCGCCCTACGATGGGCTCGGCCACCCGGCCGCGACGTATCCCGATGTCCCGAGGACCGGCCCGTGCCGTTCAGCCCACCCCGCCACCCGTCTGCCCCCACCGCGCCCGCGTGGGCGGCGCTGCTGGCGCTCCTCACCATCGGAGCGCTGACCGGCTGCGGAGCACCTCCGGAACTGCGTGACCCGACCGGCGTGCCCACCGGGGCCGGCAGCCCCAGGCCGTCGGGCCCGACCGGCGTCGCGACCGGCACGCCCTCGACCGCGCCGACCGCACCGCCGCCCGCCACCCACGCGGCCACTCCGGAGCCCGGCCTGGTGGCGACGACCTGCCGGAACGGGCCGACCGGGCAGCGGGTGGTGCAGTTGCTGCAGGGACGGGCCTCGGTGCTCCCGGACAACGTCCGGGTCCGGGTCCGCACCGGCCCGTTGTGCGCCGGGGACTGGCAGTACACCGTGCTGGAGGTGACCGGGCACGAGGAGCTTCAGGTCGTCACCCAGGGCGGGCCGACGGCTCTGCAACTGGTCACGGCCGGCACCGACGTGTGCACCATCGAGGTCCGGGCCACCGGGCCGGCCGGAATCCGTACGCTCGCCTGCGATCCATCTCCAGCGGTCGGACCGGGTGCGTAGTCTGGGCGGCATGCCCGGAACACCGCCTACGCGCTACGTGTACCTCGGCCCCGAGGGCACCTTCGCCGAGCAGGCCCTGCGCACCATCCCGGCAGCCGAACACGGCTCCCGTACGCCGGCTCGCAGCGTCGGGGAGGCGCTCGACAGCATCCGGGCCGCAGAGGCCGACGCGGCGCTCGTACCGCTGGAGAACTCGATCGGCGGGGCGGTCGGCGTCACCCTCGACGAGATCGTCGAGGGTGCGCCGCTGGTGATCACCCGCGAGGTGGTCCTGCCGGTGGAGTTCGTGCTCGCCGCGCGTACAGGCACCGCGCTGTCGACGGTCCGCTCCATCGCGGCACACCCGCAGGCGTCCACCCAGTGCCGCGGCTGGCTGCGTGACCACCTGCCCGATGCGACGGTCGTCGATGTCCTCTCCAACGGCGCGGCGGCGGCCGGCGCCGGGTCCGGCGAGTACGACGCGGCGATCTGCGCGCCCATCGGGGCGGCCCGGCACCGGCTCACGCTGCTCGCCGAGAAGATCGCCGACCACCCCGACGCGGTGACCCGGTTCGTGCTGGTCTCCCGTCCCGGGCCACCCCCACCGCCGAGTGGCGACGACCTCACCTCACTGGCCGTCTACATCGCTCACGACCGGGTGGGCGCGCTGCTGTCGGTGCTGGTCGAGCTGGCCGTACGCGGGGTGAACCTGACCCGGATCGAGTCCCGCCCGACCGGTGAGGCGCTGGGCCGGTACGTCTTCTTCCTCGACTGCACCGGGCACGTGGCCGACGTACGCCTGGGTGAGGCGTTGCAGGGGCTGCGCCGGGTGTGCGCGGAGGTCCGTTTCCTCGGGTCCTATCCCCGACACCGTTGGGTCGAGGCCGGCGAGCGGCGGGTGCCCGCGCCGGCCGGCCTGTCGGACGTCGACTACGCCGACGCGGCGGCCTGGCTGGCCCGGCTGCGCACCGGCGAGATGAGCTGACCGGGCCGAGCGCCGAGGCCCTGGGGGTGGGGTGCTCCGGAGCGCGCCCCACCCGGATCGGCGCTCAGCTCAGCAGACCGCCGAGCAGGCCACCCTCCTGCTGCTGCTGACCACTGCCCATGACGGGCGGCTCCTCGGACGGCTGCACCACGACGAAGCCCTGACCGGCGAAGCTCATGGTGAACGACTCGCCGGTGCGTCGACCGAGCAGCGTGCCGAGACCGAGCTGCTCGGCTCGGTGGTAGCCGGTCTGGAGGTTGGCCGACCAGCAGACGGCCGCCTGCGGGTCGACGTACGTCGGGGCGTCCACGTTGAGCACCACGGGAGTGCCCTTGGTCGTGATGGCGATCCGGCCGTACCCGCTGAACACGCAGTTGAACAGCCCGGACGAGGAGGCCATGCCGGCGCCGCCGACCATCCTGATGTCGTACTGCAGGGTCGAGTCGAAGGCGAGCACGCTGGAACCGTTGATGGAGAGCGCGTCGCCCGGCTCCAGGTCGATGATGTGGACGTCCTTGGCCAGCTCGGCGAGGAAGACGTCACCCTGGCCGGTGACCTTCATCAGGGGGACGCCCTCGCCGGTGAGCTTCTGCTTGAGGAACTTGCCGAGGCCGCCCGAGCCCAGCGCCTGGAACTGCACGTTGCCCTGGTAGGCGACCATCGAGCCGACCCGGGCCATCGCCTCGCCGTTGAGCTCGATCTTCAACATCTTGGAGTTCTGCAGACGCATGCCCGCCTGCGCCGACTCCTTCTCCAGATTCTCGGACGAGAACAGCTCGCTGCGCATGAAAGGTTCCTCCTGAAATGGTCGCGGTCGCTGCATCGACCGTAGGTGACCACGGCAACCGGAGGCGATCGGTTCAGCGGCGCGCGGACGGTGGGCTCGCGCGTCAGCCCCAGCCCAGGGCGTGCAGCCGCTCGTCGTCGATGCCGAAGTGGTGGGCGATCTCGTGCACCACTGTCACCGCCACCTCGTCGACGACGTCCTCGTCGTTGTCGCAGATCCGCAGGATCGGGTGGCGGTAGATGAAGATCCGGTCCGGCAGTACGCCGGAGTAGTCCCAGCCCCGGTTGGTGAGCGCGTGCCCCTCGTAGAGGCCGAGCAGGTCGGACTCACCCGGCGGTGGGTCGTCCTCGACGAGGATCACCACGTTGTTCATCAGGCCGAGAAGCCCTTCGGGCACCTCGTCGAGCGCGTCAGCGACCAGCTCCTCGAAGCGCTCGCGGGTCATCTCCACCGGCACGACGTTCATTCTGCCCGACGCGGGACCGATCGGCCGGGTCGCGCTCGGCGACCCGGGCCGTGGTCCACGTGTGTGCGGGTCGCCGGGTCAGGCGGCCAGGCGGGCGGTGAGGGTGATCTCGGCACCCGGCGAGAGCAGGCGGGAGATCGGGCAGTTGGCCTTGGCGGCCTCGGCGAGCTTCTGGAACTCCGCCTCGTCGACCCCGGGCACCTGGCCGACGGTCTCGAGGTCGATCCGGGTCACGCTGAACCCGGCGTCGGTCTTGTCCAGGTGGACCTTGGCGGTGGTCTCGACCGAGGTGGGCGTGGTGCCGGCGTCGGCGAGGGCCTTCGAGAACGCCATCGAGAAGCAGCCCGCGTGCGCGGCGGCGATCAGCTCCTCGGGGTTGGTGCCCTCGCCCTCCTCGAAGCGCGACTTGAAGGAGTAGTTGCCGGACAGGCCGCCCTTACCGGTGCGGACGGTGCCGGAACCCTCGGTGAGATTGCCCTGCCATTGTGCGGAAGCGGTACGGATAGGCATGTTGAGAACGCTAGCGGATACCTGACCTGCGGGCGACCGGCCGGCACCGAGGACCGCCCTGCGATTCCCGTCACCGTGATCGGCGGCGCGGCGGACGTGGGCGGGCGCGCGGTGTCGACGGCAGCGCCGCGACCGAGGGCTGTGCCATGATTCGACGCAGGCCCGTGACCGGCGGAGGGATGGCCGATGCCCGAGGATCTGCCCGTTCCGCGGCAGGGAGACTCGCCCGACGCGCCGGCTGTGATCGAGTGGGGCGCCGACGAGCCCGCGCGGACACGCCGGTTCGGTAATCCCCTGGTCGGCCTGACCCGTGACCCTCGTCTGCCGCTGCTGCTGGCCGGCCTCGGCGCGGTCGCCGGGATCGCGTCGATGATCGGCGAGTGGCTGCTGACGACCGTGCCGAGCGGCGGGGCCGAGGGGCCCAACACGATCGAGGTGCGGGCCAGCGTGTCCGAGATCGGCGGCTTCGGGGTCGCCTATCTCGCCGGCCTGCTCGGCCTGGCCTGCGCCGTGGCCCTGGCGCTGGGGGGCACGGCGGCGGTCCGTGCGAACGCGCGGCTGGTCGGGCTCACGCTGGCCGGCGCGCTCCTGGCGTTGCTGGTCGCCGCTACCGCGACGCTCCACGACACCGGGGAGCGGGCCCTTCTCTACTCGCCCGAGGAAGAGTTCCGGGTCGAGTACGGCCGCGGTCTCGTGCTGGCGTTCGTCGCGTGCGTCCTCTTCGCCGCCGCCCTGCGACTGGCCGGGGCCGTACCGGCCGACGCGTCCGCCGGGCCGGCTGACGACGATGCCCCGGCCGCCGACGTACCCGCGATGCGCTCCTGGCGTCGCCGCCCGGACCCGGGGCCACTCGACGACGGCCTACCCGCCCCCGCCGATCTGACGGTGGAACCGGCCACCCCCTTCGCCCGCCCCGAAAACCCCACCTAACCCCACCCCCACCCCCGCGCCCCGTCCCCGCGCCCCGCGCCCGCGCCCGCGCCCGCGCCGATCTTGCGATTTCTGTCCTCACATAAGGCGCATAAGTCGACAAATCAGCAACCGAAAGTGCAAGATCGGCGAGGCGAGGGCGGGGCGAGAGGCGCGGGCGCGGGAACGGGGCGCGAGAGGCGCGGGCGGGGTTGGACACCTGGCGGGTGCCGCGCGTTGGTGCCCGATTCGCCGGGAAGCCATGGTTGCGACCCTTTCGGCGAGGTACGGTTGCTGCCCGCCGTCACGCCGGGTCTCGACCAGGACCGCACGGCTGGCTGCGACGGCGGTGGGCGAAGGAGGAACGATGACCCGCCCGGGACTGCCCAAGCTGATCGCGACCGACCTCGACGGAACCCTCGTCCGCAGCGACGACACCGTCTCCGCGTACACCCACGGGGTGCTCGACCGGGTGCGGGCCGCCGGTATTCCGGTGGTCGGCGCGACCGGACGCGGCCCTCGCCTGACCGAGCTGACCCGCAACGACATCCGCGCCGCCGACTTCCTGGTGATGGCCGGCGGCGGACGTGTGGTCGACCAGAGCGACCCGGCCGGCCCGGTGGTGCTCCGCGACGAGCGCCTGCCCGCCGAGGTGCTGGCCCGGTTGCTCGCCGACCTGGAGGCCGAGGTCGGCCCGCTGACCGTGATGGTCGAGGCGTCCGACGAGCACGACGCCCCGCTCTGGGGTGACTACCACCCGAGCTGGCCCTACCAGGACCGGTTCGAGGCGCGCACCCGCGACGAGTGCCTCTCCTGCGACGTGCTCAAGGCGTTCGCCAGAACCGCCGACCACCACGTGGACGAACTGCTGGCGGTGGCCCGCCGGATCGTCGAGCCGCAGGTCGCCACGCTCACCCAGGCCGGGCTCGGTTTCATCGAGATCTGCCCGCCCGGGGTGGACAAGGCGACCGGGCTGACCGTCGTGGCGCAGACGCTCGGGGTCGACCCGGCCGACGTGCTGGTCTTCGGCGACATGCCCAACGACCTGCCGATGTTCGAGTGGGCCGGCTGGTCGCGGGTGGCGGTCGCCAACGCTCACCCCGACGTCCGCGCGGCCGCCGACGAGGTGACCCTGCGCAATGATGACGACGGAGTGGCGGTGTATCTGGACCGACTACTCTCCCGATGATGGGAGAGACACCCCGGCTGGTAGCCACGGACATCGACGGCACGCTGATCCGCGACGACCACACGGTCAGCCCGCACACCGCCGACGTGCTCGCGCGGATCTCCGCGCGAGGCACGCCGGTCGTGCTGGTCACCGGCCGCCCGGTCCGCTGGCTCAAGATGGTGTACGACCAGCTGACCGAGCCTCTGCCGGCGGTCTGCGCCAACGGCGCCGTGGTCTACGACCCGGTCAACGACGAGGTGTTACGGGCCGACCCGCTCGCGCCACAGCATCTGGTGGAGGTGGCCCGGCGGCTGCGCGCCGAGGTGCCCGGCATCAGCTTCGCCGTGGAGATCCTGGACAGCCGGGAGATGCGTCACGAGGCGGACTACCCGCTGCGCTGGGATGCCGACGCCGACGCCATCCGGCCGATCGAGACGCCGGAGGAGTTGCTCTCCGTGCCGGCGGTGAAGCTCCTCGCCCGGGCCGGCGAGCAGGACCCGGACGCGTTCGCGGCGCTGATCGCCAGGGCGCTGCAAGGGCTGGCCGAGGCGACGCACTCGTCGTCCTCGGGGCTGGTGGAGATCTCCGCGGCCGGGGTGACCAAGGCGGCCGGGCTCGACTGGTACTGCGACCGGCTCGGCGTGGCCGCGGCGGACGTGGTCGCCTTCGGCGACATGCCGAACGACGTACCGATGCTGAGCTGGGCGGGGCGCGGCGTGGCGGTGGCCAACGCGCACCCCGCCGTCCTCGCGGTCGCCGACGAGGTGACCGGCTCGAACTCCGACGACGGCGTGGCCGCGTACCTGGAGAAGGTGTTCGGGGTCCAGTGACCGGTCAGAGGTACTGGCCGGTGTTGTGACCCTCACCGCCGCCGGGCTGGCCGATGCCCGGCATGCCCGGGACGACCCCACCGGGGCCGCTGGGCAGCGCCTGCCGGCCGCCGCGCATCTGCTCAAGCTGAACCCGGGCGGCCATCTGCTGGGCGACCAGGGCGGCCTGGATGCCGTGGAACAGGCCCTCCAACCAGCCGACGAGCTGGGCGTGCGCGATGCGCAGCTCGCTCTCGCTGGGCGCCTTGTCCTCGGTGAAGGGCAGCGAGATCCGCTCCAACTCGTCGCGCAGCTCGGGCGCGAGACCTTCCTTCAGCTCGACGATCGAGCGTTCGTGGATCTCCCGCATCCGGTGCCGGCTGGCGTCGTCCAGCGGAGCGGCCTTGACCTCCTCCAGCAGCTGCTTGATCATGCTGCCGATCCGCATCACCTTGGCCGGCTGCTCGACCAGGCGGGTCGGATCCTCACCCTGACCCTCCTCGGTCTGCACGGTGCCGATCGGCCGCCCGTCCGGACCGACCACCACCACGGTGCCGGAGTGGCCGGAGTCGTCGGGGCCGGGCTGGTCGTTCTGCTCAGCGGTCATGGGGTCCATTTTTACCCAGGAGGTCCGGCCCACGCCGCCCGGGACCGACTCCCCTGGACCGAACCACCCGGGCGGGGCGCGCTACCGTCGCGCCATGTCTGCCGACCCACGCGCCGTGCTGACCCGGCCGGCGCCCGCGCCGGACCGGACGGTGGCGTACGGCGACCACCCCGACCAGGTCGCCGACCTTCGCCGCCCAGCCGGTTCCGGGCCGGCCCGGCCGCTGGTCGTCGTGGTGCACGGGGGCTTCTGGCGGGCCGAGTACGACCGGCGGCACACCGGACCGCTGGCCGCCGCGCTCGCGGCCGACGGGTACCCGGTGGCGCAACTGGAGTACCGACGTACCGGGCAACCGAGTGGTGGCTGGCCGGGCACGTTGACGGACGCCCTCGCCGGGATCGCGGCGCTGCCGGCGCTGGTCGCGCCGGCGCTGCCCGGTCGGGTGAGCGGGGCCCCGCCGATCCTGATCGGTCATTCCGCCGGTGGCCACCTGGCGTTGTACGCGGCGGCCACCGCGCCGTCGACGGTGGGTGGGGTGCTGGCCCTGGCCCCGGTGGCCGATCTCGCCGAGGCGTACCGGCTGGACCTGGACTCCGGTGCGGTCGCCGCGCTGCTCGGCGGCGGTCCGGGGGATGCGCCGGACCGGTACGCGGCAGCCGATCCACGATCATTGGTACCGATGCCAACACGCACGGTAGTGATGCACGGCTCACTGGACGAACAGGTGCCGGTCTCGATGAGCCGGGACTTCGTGGTGGCAGCTCGTACCGTGGGATCCGATATTTCCCTTGTCGAGCTGCCCGAATGCGAGCATTTCGGGCTGATCGATCCGGAGTCCTCGGCCTGGCCCCGAGTGCTCGATGCATTGCGGTCCCTGCACGATGATCACTAGCCATTGACGCAGCGTCGCCGAGCAGGTAGAACGCCGGAGGGGCGCTGTTCGCCCTGCAACGCTCCTGGGAAGGAACTCGGTGTCGCAGATGAATCGCAGGCGGGCGCTCCAACTCCTGGCCGCGCTCGGTACGACCGGATTCGCCACCGCGTGCGGCTCCGACACCGAGGCTCAGCCGACCCCCACCAAGAGCCCGATCAAGATTGGTCTGATCGCACCGAAGGGCGGCGGCTTCAAGTCCATCGGTGACGACATCACCAACGGCTTCCAGCTCTTCCTCGACCTGCACAACCAGCAACTGGGCGGGCATCCGGTCGAGCTGCTCACCGCCGACGAGGGCGAGACCGCCAAGACCGGCAAGGCCGCCGTCGACCAGCTCCTCAAGCAGAACGTGCTGGCGCTCACCGGCGTGGTCAACTCGTCGGTGATGGTGGGTATCCGCGACACCATCGAGGACGCCCGAATCCCGCTCATCGGGTCGAACGCCTCACCGAGCAGCCTGCAGAGCGTCGTCTACATCTGGCGTACCTCGTACGTGCTGGACGAGGCCGGGCGGGCACTCGGCCGCTACCTGCGCGACCAGCTCCCGGCGAACGGCCGGATCGCGATCATCGTGCCGGAGAACGTGGGCAGCCCGGACGTCGTGCGGGGCTTCAAGCAGGAGTTCGGCCCCACCGACCCGCGCATCGCCGACCCGGTGACCAACACCAGCCCCACCCCGAACCCGAGCAAGACCACCTACGTGGCGGACATCGAGAAGGCGCTGCGCAAGAACCCGACCGCTGTGTTCTGCTTCTTCGCGGGTGCGGCCGCCGTCGAGTTCATCAAGCAGCTCCGCGACCAGTTCTCCGGGCCCGTGTACGCCCCCGGCTTCCTCACCGAGGGCGCCGTGCTGGATAGCCTGGGCCGGGACGCGCTGGGCATCCAGACCGCCCTGAACTACTCGGCCGACCTCAACAACACGTCGAACCGGGTCTTCGCCTCGGCGTACCGCAAGAAGCACCAGAGCACGCCGACGACCTACGCGATGGCGTCGTACGACGCGGCCCAGGTGCTCGACCAGGCCATCCAGCTGACCGGCGGAACGCCCACCCCGCAGCAGGTCAACCTGGCGCTGGGCAAGATCGGCCAGATCGACAGCCCGCGCGGCATCTGGCAGTTCAACCAGCCGCGTACCCCGCAGCAGAAGTGGTACCTGCGGGAGGTCCAGCAGGACGGTCAGGTCATGTCGAACGTGCTGATCAACGAGCTGGCCACGCTGGGCTAGAGCCTGTCGGGACGAAGCAGGGGCCGGCCTCCCGTGGTCGAAGGCCGGGTCGTCCGCGAGGCCGCGGCCGGCGAACTTGACGAGAACACTGTGCTTGACCTCGTGATGGCGGGGTCCTTGATGGAAGGCGCAC
>NZ_JBFAOC010000019.1:101488-116329 GCF_040675055.1 Micromonospora sp. NPDC049662 | reverse complement strand
GTCGAGCCGAGGCGGAGTCCGGGCGGCGATCCGGCAAGGCGCGGTGTCGTCCGGATACCGGTGTTGTATCCGGACGACACCGCAACGCCGCCGGTCGTCGTCCGGGCCCGCCGCAGGCCGGCCAGTTCTTATGAAACAGGCCCTAGAGGCGTTCGAAGCCACGGGTCAGCTCCCAGTCAGTTACCGCCGCGTCGAAGGCCTTCAGCTCCACCTTTGCCTGGTTGGCGTAGTGGGCCACCACCTCGTCGCCGAACGCCTCGCGGGCCACCTCGGACGCCTCCCACAGGGTCAGGGCGTCGCGCAACGTGCTGGGGACGCGCTCGGCGTCCGGGTCGTCGTACGCGTTGCCGGCGCACTCCGCGCCCAGCTCCAGCCCCTGCTCGATGCCGTGCAACGCGCCCGCGACCAGCCCGGCGATCGCCAGGTACGGGTTGACGTCGGCGCCGGGCACCCGGTTCTCCACCCGCATGCCCTGCCCGTGCCCGACCACCCGCAGCGCGCAGGTGCGGTTGTCGACACCCCAGCGAAGCGCCGTCGGGGCGAACGAGCCCGGCTGGTAGCGCTTGTACGAGTTGATGTTCGGCGCGAAGAGCAGGCTGAACTCCCGCATGGTGGCGAGCAACCCGGCAAGCACCCGCTGCCCGGTCTCGCTCAGGTGCGCCGGCCCGTCACCGAGCATGGCCGACGAGCCGGACGAGTCCCGGAGCGAGAAGTGGATGTGGCAGGAGTTGCCCTCCCGCTCGTTCGGCTTGGCCATGAAGGTGATCGACATGCCCTCCTGGGCGGCGATCTCCTTCGCGCCGTTCTTGTAGATGACGTGGTGGTCGGCGCAGGCCACCGCCTCGTCGTACCGGAAGGCGATCTCGTGCTGGCCGAGGTTGCACTCGCCCTTGGCGCTCTCCGGGGTGAGCCCGGCGGCGGCCATCTCGGTACGGATCCGACGCAGCAGCGGCTCCACCCGGGCGGTCCCGAGCAGGGAATAGTCCACGTTGTACTGGTTTGCCGGGGTGAGGTCGCGGTAGCCGCGCCGCCAGGCGTCCTCGTACGAGTCGCGGAACAGCACGAACTCCAGCTCGGTGCCGGCGTACGCGGTCAGCCCGTGCTCGGCCAGTCGGTCCAGTTGCTTGCGCAGAATCTGCCGGGGCGAGGCGACCACGTCACCGGAGCCGTCCAGCCAGGCGAGGTCGGCCAGCAGCATCGCCGAGCCCGGCTGCCAGGGCACCCGGCGCAGGGTGGCGAAGTCCGGCACCATGGCGAAGTCGCCGTAGCCGCGCTCCCAGCTCGACATCGCGTACCCGTCGACGGTGTTCATGTCGACGTCCACCGCCAGCAGGTAGTTGCAGCCCTCGCTGCCGCCCTCGACGACCTGGTCGAGGAAGAAGGGCGCGTGGAACCGCTTGCCCTGCAACCGGCCCTGCATGTCGACCAGGGCCAGCACCACGGTGTCGATCTCGCCATCGTCGACGGCGACCCGCAGTTGTTCCAGCGTGAGCGGCGCATTCCTCATGAGCGGGCCTCCATCACCAAGGTCTACTGGCAAACCGGATCACCGTCAATGCCCCCGCGCACCGCCCCGGATGCAAGGAAGGGCCCCTTGTTATCGGATTTTGTTGAACAAGGGGCCCTTCCTTACACCGCAGGGGGGTCAGGAGCCTTCGGCGGGCGTACGCGCGGACCGCTCCTCGACGGTACGGACCGGGCCGGTGAACCACTTCCGGGCCGAGGCGTACCACCAGACGGCCACCACCAGCAGCACCCCGCCGACGGCCAGCGGCGCGTAGTTCACCGCGGACCAGGTGAACTCGTCGTCGCCGGGCACCCCGGCGGGCACGATCGGCAGCACGAAGTACACGGCGATGACCGCGATCTCGATGACCGCGACCCAGCCGAACAGCTTGTACTTGCGTCCCAGCGTCCACGGACCGGGCACGAATCGGTCGCCCATGCGCAGCCGCAGCGCGATCGGGATGAGGAAGGACAGGTAGAGGCCGAGCACCGCGACGGAGACCACCGCGTAGAAGGCGATCGGGATACCGGCCGAGCTCTCGTAGAGCGCCGGCAGGGTGAGCACCAGGCCGGCGACCGTGGCGCCGATGATCGCGTTGACCGGGGTGCCGTTTCGGTCGACCTTCGACCAGAGCCGCCAGCCCGGCACTGCCCGGTCACGGCTGAACGCGTACGCCATGCGACTCATCGACGTCACGCAGCTCATGCCGCAGAAGAACTGCCCGATGGTGGAGATGATGATGACGACCTTGAAGAAGACCGGGGTCAGCGCGGACTCGAAGATGGCGCCGGAGAAGCCGCCGGCGGCGTTGACCGCCTCGACGTCGGTGGCCGCGAACAGGAAGGCCAGCAGCAGGATCCAGCCGCCGACCGCCGAGTAGAAGATCGACTGCCAGAGCCCCTTGGCGGCGGCCTGGGACGCGCCCCGGGTCTCCTCGGACACGTGCGCGCAGGCGTCGAAGCCCGTGATCGTGTACTGGGTGAGCAGGAAGCCCAGCGGCAGCACGTAGAACCAGAAGGTCAGGCCGCCGGTGTCACCGTCACCGAAGCCCGAGTTGTTGAACCGCTCGGTGAACACGAACTGGAAGCTCTGGTGGTTGTCGGGGACGAACACCAGGATGGCCACCACGACGGCGGCGCCGGCCACGTGCCACCAGACCGAGACGTTCTGGAGTACGTCGATGATCCGGTGCCCGTAGATGTTGATCAGGCCGTGCAGCGCCAGGATGATCACGAACAGGATGAACGCCTGCCGCAGCGTCCCGGCCCAGCCGTCGAAGAGCGCCGACAGGGTGAGGTTGAGGAAGGTCGCGCAGCCGTAGTCGACCGACGCGGTGACGGCGACCAGGCCGATCAGGTTCAACCAGCCGGTGAACCACCCGTGCGCCGGACGACCCATGGTCGCCGCCCACCAGTAGATGCCGCCTGCCGTCGGGTACGCCGACACCAGCTCGGCCATGCAGAAACCGATGATCAGGATGAACAGTGAGATCAGCGGCCAGCCCCAGGAGATGGCGACCGGTCCGCCGTTGTTCCACGCCTGGCCGAACGTGGTGAAGCAGCCGGCCAGGATCGAGATGATCGAGAACGAGATGGCGAAGTTGGAGAAGCCGCTCCACTTGCGGCGCAGTTCCTGCTTGTAGCCGAGTTCGGCGAGACGCCGGGCGTCGTCGTCCATCGGTTGCTCTGCGGTCGGAACGGGCGTCGTGGCCACTGCGCACCTCCCTGAGGTGGTTCCGTCAACGAGTGCGCAAAGTGTCGTCCCGATGATCAGGGGCGGTCAATACGTCGCGGGTACCGTCCCGCTAATCCCGTTGCCACCGCACGCTTGACGACCGCATGCTGTTACCCGTGACCAGGCCCGATCGCGACGGGCTCCGCCGGGCGCTCGGCAACGTCCGGCACACGGTGGCGCGGGGCGCCGCCTCTCTCTCCCGTACGGCCTCCCGCCGTATCCGACGAAGGTGCCCCGCGCCGCCGCGCCCGGCCCCGGCAGGGCTGTTCGGATCCGTCCCGAACGCCGTCCACCGTTGCCCCGGTTGATCCGGCCTCCCCATCGTGGAGTCATCCGGCCGACCTGATTCCGGCCGGCACACGACCGGGAGGACGAACAGTGCTGCGAAGGATCTCAACCATGGCTCTGGCCACGCTCATGCTGTTGCCCGTCGGCGCGACGGCGGCCCAGGCGGGCACCGCTGCCGCGCGGACCGCCGCCCTCTACGAGATCGCCGTGGAGACCACGAACGACTCCGCGACGGCGTACCTGGAGGTCTACAACGCCTGGGAGCTGTCGGTCTGCGACGACAAGAAGGACGGCTACCGTGCGCGGGCGGAGATGCGGAACCTCACCACGGGCAAGGTCATCGCGACCGCCGAGGACGCCGACGGCTTCAACGACACCTGCGACGAGGGCAACCACGCCTATCCCACGCCGAAGCTGAGCGATACCGTCCGGGTGACCGTGTGGGTGCAGGACGGCACGACGGGCAGCCGCCGGTATACCGCCTACCAGGACTACTAGGGCCTACGCCCCTGAGGGGTGCCCGGTCGGCTGACCGGGCACCCCCTGTCCCGCCGGGCCCGGACGTCAGCCGGGCAGATCGAGCACCACGCCCGGTCGGGCCACGGCGACCGGCCCCGCGTACGCCTGCCGCGTCGCGGCGATCGCCGCCTCCGGGTCCGTGCCGGGCCACAGGTGGGTCAACAGGACCGCTCTGGCGCGTGCCGTACTGGCGTGACGGCCCACCTCGGCTGCGCTCGACAGGAATCCGACCTGCCGGTCCGGGATCTCGTCGACGTACGTCGCGTCGGCGATCAACAGGTCGGCGTCGCGGGCCAGCTCGGCCAGCATCGGGCTCGGGCCGGTATCCCCGGTGTACGCCAGCGCCGTCCCGCCGGCGGTGATGCGGGCTCCCGCGTTGGGCACCCAGTGCGGCAACGACCAGGTCCGCAGGGTGAACGGACCGATGTCGAAGGTGTCGCCGGGGGTGAACTCGTGCAGCTCGTACGCCGTGTCGACGAGCCCCGCATCGTCGATCGCGAGCAGCGCATCGAGGCTGCCGGTGGGCGCGTACACCGGCAGCGCCGGGGCGGGTCGGTCGGCCAACGCCCTGGCCCGCAGCAGTGGCTGCAGGTCGGCGCAGTGGTCGGGGTGGCCGTGGCTGACGTACACGGCGTCGACCGCCGAGGCGGGCAGCCGGGTCAGCAGCGATTGCAGGGTCGCGTAGCCGGGATCGATCAGCAGCCGGAAACCCTGGCGCTCGACCAGGAAGCCGGCACAGCCCTGGTCGGCCGAGGGCCAGGCGCCGAGACCGCCGAGCACCACGATGCGCACGCGATCACAGGGTCGCGCTGTCGCCGACGGGGATCCGCCGGTATTCGGTTGCGCCCTTGTACTCCATCCAGCCGTCGAAGTTCTCATAGCCGACGTCCGCCGACAGTGCCCGATCGTGGATGGGAAACGCCCGCTCCGGGGCGATCGCCCGCGTCATGTCGATGGCCTCGCGGTGCCTGCCCCAAGGGCCTGCGGCTGGCACGAGAAGCGTCGTCACCCGCTGGTGAGGTACGAAGTACGAGTCGCCGGGGTGGTAGACGCCCTCGACCACATAGCCGAGGTTCACGCAGCCCGGCAGTCCGTCGTAGATCTCCGCGTGCTCACCGCCGACCGCCGCCACCCGGAAGCCGCCGGCACGAAACTCCGCACCCGCCGTGACCACGGTGACCGCCTCCGCCAATCCGCCCCGCACGGCGAGTTCTCGAACCGGCTCCGGCGCGAAGAGCCGCACCGGACGAGAGGCTGACACCTCGGCGACCCGCTCAAGATCGAAGTGGTCGTCGTGCTCGTGAGTCACCAGGATGTCGGTGACCCCGTCGAAGGCCTCCGGCTCGGTCCAGACGCCGGGATCGATCAGCAGTCGGCGCTCGTCGTCCTCAAGGCGGACACAGGCATGCGTGAACTTGACCAGTCGCACGCCCTCACCCTACGGCTCAACGGAACGCGTCGAAGCCCGGTGGATCAGGTCAGCAGGAGGCCGCCGACCCAGAGGGCGCCGATGGTCAGGCCGGCCAGGAACTCCACCAGCATGGACAGGCCGACCGCCTTGAGGGCCTGCACGGTGGACGGCCAGGCGAGCCGGTTGCTGCCCAGCCGCAGCCGCTCCGCCGCCCACACCCCGACGACGAAACCCAGCAGCAGGCCGACCACGGGGATCACGAAGAACCCCACCAGCCCGAGCGCGCCCCCGGCCAGCAGGGACGACGTCGGCACACCGGTCCGCTTGAGGTTCCGCCCCGGCCAGAGATACTTCACGACCATGCCGCCGACCGCGACGAGCGTGGCGGCGGCGAACACCGCCCAACCCGCGGGGCCGGCCCCGCCGAAGATCGCCCAGACCAGCACCCCGCCCCAGCACAGCGGGAGCGCCGGCAGGCCGGGCACCACCACACCCGCCAGCCCGGCCACGATGGCCAGCGCGGCCACCACGGTCACCACCGTCTGCGAGTCGTTCAGGCTCACGCCGTCGCCTTCCGTCGGCACCACGCGGACCGGACCGGCCCGCCGCTCACGCCGTCGCCGTCCGTCGCCGGCCAGCCCGCGTGCCTCACGCCGTAGCCTGCCGGAGCCGGGCCGTGATGTCCTGCGCGGGCACCGGAGCGCCGAAGTACCGCCCCTGCCCGGTGTCGCAGCGCAGGGCCCGTAGCCGCTCCGCCTGCACGCCGGTCTCCACCGCCTCGGCCGTGACCCACAGCTCCAACGCGTGCGCCAACCTGACCAACGCGTCGACGATCCGCTCGTCGCGGTGGTCCGCCGCCTCGTCCGTACCGTCGGCGCGGATGCCCTCGACGAACGGGCCGGCCAGCTTCAGACAGTGGATCGGCAGCCGCCGCAGGTACGCGAGGTTGGAGTAGCCGGTGCCGAAGTCGTCGACCGCGAGTCGGACGCCCAGCGCCGCGAGCCGGTGCAGGCTGCGCAGCGGCTCGCCCGCGCTGCCCATGACGGCGCTCTCGGTCAGTTCCAGTTGCAGCAGCTCCGCCGGGAGACCGCTGGTGGCGAGCGCGTCGGCCACCGTCGCGACGATCGCCGGGTCGTCGGCCTGCCGGGCGGCCAGGTTGACGCTGACCACGACCCGCGCCTCGGGGAACTCCCGCCACCACCGTTCGGCGTCGCGGCAGGCCCGCCGCAGCACCCACTCGCCGAGCCGGACGATCAGACCGGTCTCCTCGGCGAGGCCGATGAAGTGATCCGGGCCGATGAGACCAAGCTCCGGGTGTTCCCAGCGGACCAGCGCCTCCACGGCGAGCATGGTGCCCTCCAGCAGCGACACGATCGGCTGGTAGTGCAGGACGAACTCACCCCGGTCCAGCGCGGCGGGCAGTCCGGCGACCAGCGCCGACCGGGCGTGGTCACGGGCACTGCGCTCCGGGTCGTACACCGCCCACCGACCCCGCCCGGCCGCCTTTGCCCAGTAGAGCGTCGTGTCGGCGGCTTTCATCAGCTCCGAGGCGGTGGTCTCCGCGGCCGGGCAGTCCACGATCCCGACGCTGGCGGAGACCGCCAACTGCTGGTCGCCGACGTGTACGGGCGCGGCGACGGCGGCCAGCGCGGCCTCCGCCACGGCCACCGCGTCCTCGACGTCACCGCCGCCGTCGACCAGGATGACGAACTCGTCGCCGCCCATCCGGGCGACCAGGTGACCCCGGTCGGCCACACACTCGGCGAGCCGCCGGCCGATCGTCACCAACAGCCGGTCGCCGAGGTCGTGGCCGAGGCTGTCGTTGATGGTCTTGAAGCCGTCCAGGTCGAGGAAGCACACCCCGACCCGTTGGCCGGGGGCGGCGGTGTCGAAGACCCGGCCCAACGTCTCGAAGAACAACGTCCGGTTGGGGAGCCCGGTGAGCGGATCGTGCAGCGCCTGGAAGCGCAGCCGCTGTTGGAGCTCGTACCGCTCGGTGATGTCCTCGATCATCGCGACGGTGAACCGTGGCCGGCCGTCGTCGTACCGGATCAGCGAGACGGCCAGATCCGTCCAGACGACGCTGCCGTCCTTGCGGTAGTAGCGCTTCTGGACCCGGGCCGAGTCCTGCTTGCCCTCGATCAGCTCCTGGTACAGCTCCCACATGCCGGCGGCGTCGTCGGCGTGGAACAGCGTCGCCACGTTGATCCGGCGCAGCTCCTCGATCGAGTAGCCGAGCATCTCGGCGAAGGCCGTGTTGACGTCGATGATCTGCCCGTCCACCCCGGCGATGCCGATACCGATGGCGGCGCCCGTGAAGACCGCCCGGAACCGCGCCTCGCTGTCGCGCAACGCCTGCTCGACCTCATCCCGAGCCTGCCACGCCGAACGGGCGATGCGCTCCTGCTGGGCGAAGGTGCGGTCGCGCAGGGCGCGGGCGAACCCGGCCGCCAGCGCGCCCTGCGTCGCCGCGATCCGGTCGCCCAGATCGGCGGGTCGACCGTCGGCCGCCAGCACCCGGGCGGGGAAGTCGTCACCGAGCGCGCGCAGCGACCACTCCAACGCCCGGGGCTCGGTCAGGTGCGCCTCCACCAGGGCCCGCCCCACCTCCTCGGCGGGACGGGCGCTGAACGGCTCGGCTCGCACGATCTCCGCCAGCCGGACGGTGTGCAGCAGCAGCAGCCGCTCGGTCTCGGCCGCGCTGTGCGGCACGAAACCGATGCGGCGTACGACACGGGCCCAGTCAGCGGCGTACGCCTCGACACCGGTCCGGCCGACGTCGACCCCGGTGGGGTCCGGGACGGCGGCCATGGGGTCAGCCGGCGGGCTGGTCGTACCGGGCGACGCCGCCGAAGGCGCCGAACCGCTCGGGGTGCTCGTCGACGTCCTCGGGCGAGTCGGGGCGCCACAGTGGCATGTGCACGACGCCCGGTTCGAGCACCGTCCAGTCGCCGAAGAAGCCGGTGACCTGCGCGCGGGAGCGCAGGGTGATCTCGGTGTCGGTTCGGGAGGAGAGGCGCTGGGCGTCCAGCATCTCCTGCGGCTGGTCCTCGAAGGTGGAGTGCGAGACGACCAGGAAGCTGCCCGGCGCGGCGGCGGCCCGCAGGGTCGCCAGGATCTCGTCGGGACGGTCGGCGTCCGGAACGAAGTGCACCACCCCGGCCAGCAGGATGCCCATGGGACGCTCGAAGTCGATCAACCCGAGCTGTCGGGTCTCGGCGAGAATCCGCTCCGGCTCGCGCAGATCGGCGTGGATCACTCCGGTCAGGTCGTTGCCCGCGAGCAGTTCCCGGCTGTGCGCGACCGCCACCGGGTCGATGTCGACATAGACCACCCGGGCCTTCGGGTTGGCCGCCTGAGCCACCTCGTGCACGTTGCCCACGGTCGGGATGCCGGAGCCGATGTCGAGGAACTGGTCGATACCGGCGTCGAGCAGCGCCCGGACGGCGCGGCGCAGGAAATCGCGGCCGGAGCGCATGGTGGCCGCGAGGTTCGGGGTCATGCTGGCGATCTGCTCGGCCAACTGCCGGTCGATCTCGAAGTTGTGCGCCCCGCCCAGGAAGTAGTCGTACACCCGGGCCGCGCTCGGCCTGGTCAGGTCAATCTCGGTCGGCAGTGCGTCCGGCATCGGTGTGCCCCCCAGTTCGTCGCCGCAGCGCGAGGCACCGGCGTCGACGGGCGTACGCAGCCGCCGGCCGACCCCGCGGGTCGTGTGGTGTGGACCACTCTAGGCCGCCGGCCACCGCGTACGGGAGATCCCCTCACGTAACTTTCGGCACTCAGGCGGCGGATTCCAGCAGCAGCGAGATGCCCTGACCGACACCGATGCACATGGTGGCGAGCGCCCGACGGCCGCCCCGGCGGCGCAGCTCCAGTGCGGCGGTGAGCGCCAGCCGCGCACCGCTCGCGCCCAGCGGGTGCCCGAGCGCGATCGCGCCCCCGTTGGGGTTCACGTGCTCGGCGTCCACGGGCAGTCCCAGTTCGCGCAGCACCGCCACGGACTGCGCGGCGAACGCCTCGTTCAGCTCGACGACGTCCACCGCCGCCAGGTCGACGCCGGTCCGGTCGAGCAGTTTGCGGGTGGCCGGCACCGGGCCGATCCCCATGATCCGGGGCGGCACGCCCGCCGTCGCCGCGCCGACGACGCGGGCCAGCGGGGTGAGGCCGTACCGCCGCACCGCGGCCTCGCCGGCCACCAGCAGGGCCACCGCGCCGTCGTTGACGCCCGACGAGTTGCCGGCGGTCACCGTGCCGCCGTCGCGGAACGGGGTGGGCAGCGCGGCCAGCTTCTCCAGCGACGTCTCGCGCGGGTGCTCGTCGACCTCGACCAGTCGGGTCTCCCGACGACCGGCGGGAACGGACACCGGGACGATCTCCTCGGCGAACCGGCCGTCGGCCTGCGCCTTGGCGGCGCGCTGCTGCGAGCGGTACGCGAAGGCGTCCTGCTCGGCGCGGTCGACGCCGTACTCGGCGGCCACGTTCTCGGCCGTCTCGGGCATCGAGTCGATCCCCCAGCCGTCGCGCATCAGCGGGTTGACCAGCCGCCAGCCCAGGGTGGTGTCGTACATCTCGGCGGAGCGGGAGTACGCCGAGGTCGCCTTCGGCACGACGAAGGGCGCGCGGCTCATGCTCTCCACCCCGCCCGCGATCACCAGCTCGGCCTCCCCCGCCACGATGGAGCGGGCGGCGGTGGCGAGGGCGTCCAGACCGGAGCCGCAGAGCCGGTTGACCGTGCTGCCCGGCACCTCCTCGGGCAGCCCGGCGAGCAGCGCCGCCATCCGGGCCACGTTGCGGTTGTCCTCGCCGGCCTGGTTGGCGCAACCGAGTACGACGTCGTCGACGCGGGCCCAGTCCACCGACGGGTGCCGGGCGACCAACTCGCGGATCACGTGGGCGGCCAGGTCGTCGGGGCGGACGCCGGCCAGCGCGCCCGCGTACCGGCCGATCGGGGTACGGACACCGGCCACCAGGTATGCCACGGTCATCGCGAGTCCTTCAGGGGTGCAGACGGCGGGGGTGGGGCAGGCCCACCGGATCGCGGGGGGCTGCCGGCCGCCAGGATATCCACGCCGGCAACGGATAGGTTGACGGCATGGCCCGGGCCCAGTTCAGCGCAGAGACCAGCCGTGGCGGCGCGTTCGTCCGTCAGCCCAACCGGTTCACCGGTCGGGTCACCGCCGACTCGACCTCGCCCCCGGGCGGCGGTCCGGACGAGCAGGACCGCTGGCCGTTGGAGGCCGGCCGGTACCGGCTCGTCTGGTGCCGCGCGTGCCCGTGGGCGCACCGGGCGAGGATCGTGCGTGGCCTGCTCGGGCTGGACGACGCGATCTCGCTGGGCACCGTCGACCCGATCCGGGACGAGCGGGGTTGGGCGTTCGCGCTCGACCCGGACGGCTTCGATCCGGTCCTCGGCGTCCGCTTCCTCTCCGAGGCGTACCTGGCCACCGACGAGGACTACACCGGCCGGGTGACCGTGCCGGCGCTCGTCGACACCCTGACCGGCCGGGTGGTCACCAATGACTACCCGCAGCTCACCCTCGACTTCTCCACCGAGTGGCGGTCACTGCACGCCCCCGACGCCCCGGATCTGTACCCGGTCGCGCTGCGCCCCGAGATGGACGCGCTGATGGCCGGGATCCACACCGACGTCAACAACGGCGTCTACCGGTGCGGCTTCGCGACCTCCCAGGAGGCGTACGACGAGGCGTTCCGGGCGCTGTTCGCCCGGCTGGACGCGCTCTCCGAGCGGCTGGCCGGGCAGCGCTACCTGATGGGGGACGCGATCACCGAGGCGGACGTACGGCTGTTCACCACGCTGGTCCGCTTCGACGCGGCGTACCACGGGCACTTCAAGTGCAACCGGAACAAGCTGACCGAGATGCCGGTGCTCTGGGCGTACGCCCGGGACCTGTTCCAGACGCCGGGTTTCGGCGAGACGGTGGACTTCGACCACATCAAGCGGCACTACTACGGCACCCACCGGGAGATCAACCCGACCGGCATCGTGCCGTTGGGGCCCGACGAGTCCGGCTGGACGACGCCGCACGGACGTGGCTGAGCCGGGTCGGGCCGGCACCGCCACGACGCCTCGCGGCCACGGGGGCCGGGCCCGCCGGGTCGCCGGGTCGGCCGCCGCCGGCTGCGCGGTGGCCGGGGCGGTCGCGGTGACCGTCGCGGTGGTCGCCGGTCCCGGTCCGGGCTTCACCGGGTACGTGAGCGAGGCCGGTATCGCCGGCAGCGCGCACGCCGTGACGTACCGGATCGGGGTTCTGGCTCTTGCCGGCGCGTTGCTGCTGATCGCCGCGGCGCTGCCGCCCGGGGTCCGGGTCGCGCCGGCGCTGCTCGCCAGCGGCGCGGTGCTCACGGCGGTCTCCGGGGCGGTGACCTGCTCCGCCGGGTGCCCGCTACCGCCGTTCGAGCGGACCACGGTGGCCGATCTGGTGCACGGCGGCGCGAGCATCGCGGCGACGGCGGCGGTGGTCCTCGCCATGGTGGCGTTGGCGGTGTCCGGGCCGGCCGGACCGGTGGTACGCCGGCTGGCGGCGGTGACGGCGGCGCTCGCCCTGCCGCTGTGCGCCACGATCGGCCTGGCCATGCTCGTGGTCGGCCGGGGCTCGCTGGTCGGCGTGGTGGAACGGGTGGTTCTGGCGTTGGCCGTGCTGTGGGGCGTGGCCACCGGCACGGCCCTGGCCCTGACTTGCCGACACCGAAGCCTGTAAGGAGCGTCACGCGCATCACACCTTGCAGATCGAACTTATCGGCGTATCGTCGACCAACGATGACCAATGTCTGGGGCCTTACCGTCCGCCTGTATGTCGATCTCCGACTGCAGGCCAGCGGCATCTGTCCGGCGTAGCCGTCCTTCACTCGCCTACCCCGACCAGACCACCTCACTTGGACATCCCATGCCCTTCGGCCTGCGCAAAATCCCCTTCTCCGTACAGATCCTGCTCGGCCTCGTCCTCGGCGTGGCGCTCGGCTTCCTGGCCCGCGCCAACGACGTGAGCTGGCTGACCAGCACCCTGCACACCATCGGCTCCCTCTTCGTCCAGCTCCTCAAGCTGGCCGTACCGCCGCTGGTCTTCACCGCCATCGTGGTCAGCGTGGTCAGCCTGCGCGGCGTGGCCAACGCCGCCCGGCTCGCCCTCAAGACCCTCATGTGGTTCGGCATCACCGCGCTGATCTCGGTGAGCATCGGCCTCGGCCTCGGCCTGCTCGTCGACCCGGGCCGGGGCGTGACCCTCGACCTGGGCGGCGCGGCCGCACCGAAGAAGACCGGCTCGTGGACGGACTTCCTCACCGGCATCGTGCCCACCAACCCGGTCGGCGCGTTCGTCGAGGGCAACGTCCTGCAGATCGTCTTCCTCGCCGTCGTCATCGGCGCTGCTGCCCTGCTCGTCGGTGAGGCCGCCGAGCCGTTCGTGGCGCTGAACCGCTCGCTGCTGGAGATCGTGCAGAAGGCCCTCTGGTGGGTCATCCGGCTCGCCCCGATCGGCACGCTCGGCCTGATCGGCAACGCCGTCGCCTCGTACGGCTGGGACCTGCTGGCTCCGCTGGCGAAGTTCACCACCGCCGTCTACGTCGGCTGCGCCATCGTGCTGTTCGTGGTCTACCCGCTGGTGCTGATCCTCGCCGGCCGACTCAACCCGCTGCGCTTCTTCGCCGGGGCCTGGCCCGCGATCGAGCTGGCCTTCGTGTCCCGCTCCTCGGTGGGCACCATGCCGGTGACCCAGCGCTCCGTCGAGCGCCTCGGCGTCCCCCGCGAGTACGCCTCGTTCGCGGTGCCGTTCGGCGCCACCACGAAGATGGACGGCTGCGCCGCGATCTACCCGGCACTCGCCGCGATCTTCGTGGCCCAGGTGTTCGGCGTGCAGCTCGGCCTCACCGACTACCTGCTCATCGCCTTCGTCTCGGTGGTCGGCTCGGCGGCCACCGCCGGCCTGACCGGCGCGATCGTGATGCTCACCCTCACCCTGAGCACGCTGGGCCTGCCGCTGGCCGGGGCCGGCCTGCTGCTCGCCATCGACCCGATCCTGGACATGATGCGCACCGCCACCAACGTGGCCGGGCAGGCGCTGGTGCCGACCGTCGTCGCCGCCCGGGAGGGCACCCTCGACCGGGCCGCGTACGAGTCGGCCGGCCGCCGTGACCTCACCGAGCCGGAGACCGTGGCCGCCGACACCCGCCCGGAGCTGAACCCCGTACCCGCCTGACCCGTTCTTCCACGGCGACGGACCCCTCGACAGCGGGGTCCGTCGCCGTACCGAGAGGATGAGCACATGAGTTCCCTGTTCACACCGCTGGCCCTGCGCGGGATCACCCTGCCCAACCGCATCGCCATGGCCCCCATGTGCCAGTACTCGGCCGGCCCGGACGGCCTGCCCACCGACTGGCACCTCGTCCACCTCGGCACCCGCGCGATCGGCGGGGCCGGACTGGTGCTGACCGAGGCGACCGCCGTACTCCCCGAGGGTCGGATCTCCCCGCAGGACACCGGGCTGTGGTCCGGCGCGCACGTGGACGCCTGGCGGCCGGTGACCGCCTTCGTCGCCGCACACGGCGCGGTGCCGGCCGTTCAGCTCGCGCACGCCGGGTTCAAGGCCTCCACCTACCGGCCGTGGGCGTCGGGCAACGGCGGGGTGCCGGACGCCGAGGGCGGCTGGACGCCGGTCGCCCCGAGCGCCGAGCCGTTCAGCCCCAGCTACCGGACGCCGACCGCACTCGACGCGGCGGGCATCGCGGGCGTCATCGACGCGTTCGCCGCCGCCGCCGAGCGGGCCCTCGCCGCCGGCTTCGCGGCCGTGGAGGTGCACGCCGCGCACGGTTACCTGCTCAACGAGTTCCTGTCGCCGCTGACCAACCACCGCACCGACGCCTACGGCGGTGACCGGGCCGGCCGGATGCGGCTCACCCTGGAGGTCGCCCGCGCGGTACGCGCCGCGGTCGGCGAGAGCGTGCCGGTGCTCACCCGGATCTCCGCGACCGACTGGGTCGAGGGCGGCTGGACCGTCGAGGACAGCGTCGTGCTCGCCGGGGAGCTGGCCGCCGTCGGCGTCGACCTGGTCGACACCTCCTCCGGGGGCGTCAGCACCGAGCAGCGCATCCCGCAGCTCGGCCCCGGCTACCAGGTGCCGCTGGCCGCCCAGATCCGCCGCGAGGCCGGCGTACCCACCGGCGCGGTCGGCCTGATCGTCGAGCCGGAGCACGCCGAGCAGATCATCGCCAGCGGCGAGGCCGACCTGGTGCTCCTCGGCCGGGAGCTGCTGCGCGACCCGTACTGGCCGCGCCGCGCCGCCGGCAAGCTCGGCGTCGCGTACAGCGGTCCCGCCCAGTACGCCCGCGCCTGATCAGCCTCGTCGGGCGGCTGCCGTTCCCGGCAGCC
>NZ_JBFAOC010000019.1:0-101478 GCF_040675055.1 Micromonospora sp. NPDC049662 | reverse complement strand
CCCCCCCCCCCCCGCCCCCCGCCCGACCCCGGCTCTCAGCCGGCGAGGTGCGACCAGTCGCCCTCCAGCTCGCGCCAGGTCCCCTGGGCCGCCACCGTGCCCTCCCCCAACACCACCACGTGGTCGGCCCGGACCAACGCGGCACGCTTGGCGGTGGACCCCACCACGGTCACGCCGTGCGCCCGCAGCGCCTGCCACAGCGCCAGCTCCGTCGTGACGTCCAGCGCCGACGACACGTCGTCCGCGACCAGCAGTTCGGTACGCGGCGCCAGCGCCCGGGCCAGGGCCAGCCGCTGGAGCTGACCGCCGGAGAGCCGGGTGCCCTTGTGCCCGATGAGCAGGCCCAGCCCACCCCCGGCGGCGGCCAGGTCGTGGTCGAGCTGCGCCGTGCTGACCGCGTCCGCCGCGTCCACCTGGTGGCCGAGCGCGATGTTCTCGACCACCGTGCCGGAGAGCACCCGGGGTAGCTGACCGACGTAACCGACCTGGTTGGGGCGTAGGAACAGCTCGGGCTCGGTGACCGTGTCACCGTTCCACCGCAGCTCGCCGGTGTGGTGCACGATGCCCGCGAGGGCCCGCAGCAGCGAGGACTTGCCCGCTCCGACCGGCCCGACGACCAGCACCAACTGCCCGCGCTGGACCGTCAGGTCCACGTCGCGCACGGCGACCGTGCCGTCGGAGTGCACCACCGAGAAGCCGCGCAGCTCCAGTCGGCGCAGCGGGCGGCGCGGCGGCGGCGTCGGCGCGGGCGCGGTGCCGCCGGCCAGGTCGACCGCCGGCACCCCCACCGAGTACGCCCCCACGCCCGTCATCGCCACCGTCCGCCGGGTCCACACCCGCGCCGACGGCAGTTGGGAGATCAACGACGCGGTGGTCCAGGCGAACCACCGGGCCGCGCCCAGCGTGGAGACGGCCACCAGCACCGTGCCGGCCGACAGTTCGCCGCCCAGGTAGAGGGCCCACGCGCCGATCGGCAGCAGCCCGCTGACCACCGCCGGCGTCGACCGGGACCACACCTGCACGGCGATCTCCCGGCGCTGCCGGTCACTGCGCAGCACGTCCAGGTCGGACAGGTGACGCAGCACCGCTGACGTCGCGCCGGCGAGCTTGACCGTCCGCGCCGCGGAGAGCGCGGAGACCAACGCGGTGGCGAAGGCGGCCCGCGCCGCGACGGTCGCCCGCGCCGCGCGCTCCAGCTTCGGCCCGAACAACGTCGCGGCCAGGCCGGAGACCACCATCGTGCCGAGGAAGAACAGCCCCGGTACGACGCTGCCGGTGACCGCCGTCATGGCCACCACCAGCACCACCGCCACGGTCTGGTCCAACACGTTGTCGGCGAGCTGCACCACCCGCTCGGTGTCGCCGCCCTGGGCCACCACCTCCGCCGGGCTGTGCGAGCTGACCCGGCGAGGGCCGGTCTGGCCGTGCACCAGCCGCAGGCCGATCCGCAGCATCTGCCGCACCCACCAGTGCGGAAACCACACGTGTGTGTAGAACGGCAGCGGCAGGGTGACCAGCAGCCCGGCCACGATGCCCAACGCGGGCAGGTACGGACTGCCGGAGCCGTCGACCAGGTCGGCCCACAGCCACGGCAGCAGCGGACCGTCCAGCCCCAGCAGGCTGAGTCCGAGGAACAGGGCGATCGCGGCGGCTCCGTACCGGGGATCGTTGGTGCAGAGCCGGATGATCTCCCGGAAGGTCCGCGCCGGCGGCGTCGGCGGCAACGGCGGCGGGTCGGTACGCGACGCCGACGCCGACCCGGCCCCCGCCACCGCCGCCACATCGACCGAACCAGCGGTGTCCCGACCGGCGGTGTTCGGGCCGGCCGTGTCCCGACCGGCCAGCAGGTCGGTGCCCGCCGTGTTCGGGTCGGCCAGCAGGTCGGTGCCGGCGGTGCTCGGGCCGGTCAGGAGGTCGGTGCCGCCGCCGGTGCGGGACGTCGACGCCCCGCCGGCGTAGACGGCGGCGTGACTGGTCGCCAGCAACTCGGCGAACCGCGTGGACGTCTCCAACGGACCGGCCTCGACCACCGCGCCGTCGGCGAGCACCACCACCTCGTCGCAGCGGCGCACCGAGGAGAGTCGGTGCGCGATCACGATGCCGATCCGGTCGCGCAGCAGTCGCTCGG
This sequence comes from Micromonospora sp. NPDC049662, assembly GCF_040675055.1. Lineage (NCBI taxonomy): Bacteria > Bacillati > Actinomycetota > Actinomycetes > Micromonosporales > Micromonosporaceae > Micromonospora > Micromonospora sp. NPDC049662. Next base: position 99,350 of record NZ_JBFAOC010000019.1, on the reverse strand, counting down.
TGGCCCGCTGCACCCGCGCCTCGGTCACCGGGTCCAACCGCGCGGTGGCCTCGTCGAGGATCACCACGTGCGGGTCCCGGACCAGGATCCGGGCGAACGCCACCAACTGTTCCTGCCCGGCGGAGAGCACGTGTCCGCCCTCCCCCAGCCGGGTCGCCAATCCGTCGGGCAGCTCGGCGATCCAGCCGGCCAGGCCCAGTTCGTCGAGCGCTCGGGCGGCGGCGTCCAGCAGGTCCGGGTCGTAGAGCGCGACGTTCTCGGCGAGCGTGCCGGCCACGATCTCGGTGCGCTGCGGCACCAGCGCCACCCAGCGGCGCAACTCCTCCACGTCGAGGTCGCACAGGTCGGTGCCGCCGAGGAAGACGGTGCCCGGCGGCACGTCCACGGCCCGGGTGAGCACCTTCGCCAGGGTCGACTTGCCCGACCCGGTACGCCCGATCAGAGCGTACGAGCGTCCCCGCGCGAAGGTGAGGCTGAGCCCGCGCAGGGCCGGACCTCGTCCACTCTCCGGGCCGCTCACCTCGTACCCGAACGTCAGGTCCCGGATGCGCAGGTCGCCCTCGACCGGGGTGGCCCCGCCGACCGGTTCCTGCCGAACCTTCTGGAGCAGCTGCACGCGGGCCCACGCGCCGAGGGCCTCCTGTAGTTCGGGCACCATCCGGCCGACGTGTTCCGCCGTGGCCCCGAAGGCCAGGGCGAGCAGCCAGATGGCGGTGAGCCGGGCGGCGTCGACCCGGCCGGTGGCCAGGGCCCAGGCCCCGCCGAGCACCACCGCGCCGACGCCGACCCGGATCGTGGCGGTGGCGACCGTCGCCACCTTGGCCGAGAGCACCCAGACCCGATGGCCGCGGGACAGCACGGTGGCGGCCCGCCGGGCATAGAGCCGCAGCACGTACGGCTGGGCCAGGCTGGTCCGCACGTCGTCCTGGCCGTGCACCGCCTCCTCCATCACGGCGGCCAGGTCGGACCATGCCTCTTCCTCGACCATCCGGGCCGGGCCGATCCGTGCCGTGGGTCGGCGCAGCCCCACCCCGAGCACCACGGTCAGCAGCAGCATCGCGATGCCGGCCGGCCACCACACGGCGAGCGCGACGACCATCGACAGCAGACCGACGCAGAGCCCCTGGGCGAGCCGCGAACCCTGGTTACGAACCGCCGACGCCACCTGGTAGACATCCCCGTCGATGCGGTCCAGCAGCTCGCCGACCGGGGTGGTCTCGAGGCTCGGCAGATCCTGCCCGAGCGCGACCCGGCAGAGCCGCCGACGGACGTCGGCGGACCAGTCGGCGGTCAGCCCGGCCATCACCAGGCTCACCACCAGGTCGCTGAGCACCACGGCGGCCAACGCGGCGGCGAGGACCGTGAAGGAAACGGCCGACCGGTGTACGAGCACCGCGCCGGCCAGCGCGGACGCGCCCGCCTGACCGGCGGCGCCCAGCACGATCAGGATGGCCACGAGCGTCATACGGCGTGGCGAGGTGGCCCACAGATCACGGAGCAGGCGCATGGGAGGTTCCTCCGGACGTGGGTGGCGGAACACCCAGCGTGCCGGCAGCGCCCCGGTCCCCTCAACCGATTTACCCGCCCTGAGCAGGTCATCCCCGATCGCCCGGCGCGCCGACAACGGGAGCGCGAGACCTGCCCGCCCCCGGACAGCCATGATCGACTCGGCATCGCCGATCCAGGGGCATCAACCGGCCCCGAACGGCCATGATCAACTCGACATCACCGATATCGCGGTGTCATCCGGCCTCGGATACCCCAACTTCGGCGATGTCGAGTCGATCACGACCCGAATGCTTTGGCACCCGCCACGCCGTTCGCGCCCGCTGGGCGATATGTCCGGTCACCGGGTCTTCGCGGGGGTGACCGGACGCACGGCTGGGCTGGAATCGCGGCGGGCCGCAGGTCGTTACACAGCCTGACGATCGCAGGACCACGGCCGAGCCCCCCGCCCCCGCGGGAGCCAAGCCCCCCGGGAGTGACCCCGGACCGCGGGTCGTTACACACGGTCCCGGCACGGCGAGCCCCGCTCCCCGCGGATCGTCAGCCCCCGGGAATGACCCCGGACCGCAGGTCGTTACACCCGGTCCCGGCACGACGAGCCCCGCTCACCGCGGATCGTCAGCCCCCGGGAATGGCCCCGGACCGCAGGTCGTTACACACCCTCCCGGCACGGCGAGCCCGCTCACCGCGGATCGTCAGCCCCCCGGGGAATGGCCCCGCCCCCCGGGTCGTTACACCCGGACCGGCCGCCACGAGCCCCCCCCCCCCCGCTCGTAGGCCGCCCCCCAGTCTTTGAGCGCCCGGACGAGGTGCTGACACCCCCGTCACCGATCCCCCGCACTGGTGACAGGTGGGTGTTTCCTACCCCCGAAGGAGCAACCCCCATGAACACGATCTTCCGCAAGAGCATGCTGTCCATCGCTGGTCTCGCGTTCGCCGGTGGCGTCTTCGCCGGCCCCATCGCCGCCCACGCCAACCCGGTCGACGCCAAGCCCGCCGCCGCCGCGGTGCAGACCGCCGCACCCAAGCCGCAGGGCGACCAGTCGCACATCGACCTCAACGGCGAGCAGACCGCCAACGCCAAGGCCATCATCGCCGCCACCAAGAAGGCCGGCCTGCCCGAGCGGGCGGCGGTCATCTCGATCGCGACGAGCCTGCAGGAGTCGAAGCTGGAGAACCTGGGTCACCTCGGCGACGCCAACGACCACGACTCGCTGGGTCTGTTCCAGCAGCGCCCGACCAGCGGTTGGGGCACCCCGGAGCAGATCACCAACCCCGAGTACTCCACCACCGCGTTCCTCAAGGGCCTGCGTCAGGTTGACGGCTGGCAGGACATGCCGCTGACCGACGCCGCCCAGACCGTGCAGGTGTCGGCGTACCCGGACGCGTACGCGCAGTGGGAGCAGCAGGCCACCGACCTGGTCGCCCACAACTGGAACAGCTAACACACACAGATGGCCGGCACCCCGACAACGGGTGCCGGCCATCGCCGTACGTCCAGCAAGATGCTTCAGAAGAGGACCGTGGCGAGCGTGCCGACCGGTTGGAAGCCGCAGCGTTCGTAGACTCGGCGGGCCGGAAGGTTGAAGTCGTTGACGTACAGGCTGACCGTGGGAGCGACCCGGGCCAGCGCGTCGCGCACCACGGCGGCCATGGCGGCGGCGGCGATGCCCCGGCCCCGCCATTCCGGGGCGACCCAGACGCCCTGGACCTGGGCGGTCCGCTTCGTCACGACGGCCAACTCGGCCTTGAACACGACCTTGCCGTCGACGAACCGGGCGTACGCGCGGCCGGCGCGGACCAGGTCGTTGACCCGGCGTCGGTAGCTGCGGCCGGCGTCCTCGGCGAGCGGGGAGACGCCCACCTCTTCGGTGTACATGGCGACCGCCGCCGGGAAGAGTCGGTCGACCTCGCCGGAGCGGACGCGGCGTACCTCTGGATCGGCCGGTCCGGCCGGCGTCGTGTCGGTGGCCAGCAGCGGCTGGTTGGGGCGGACGTCGCGGGCCGGACCCCAGGTGTGGGAGAGCCGGTCCCAGAGGGCGAGGACGGCGTCCGCGCGGCCGACGATCGAGGAGCAGAGCCGGTCCTCCCCGGCGAGCAGGTCGGCGAAGGCGGAGACGGCGGCGTCGTTGGCGAGCACCGGCGTCAGGTTGCCGCCGAGCCAGCACAGTGATTCGAGGTTGCGGCGGGCGCCGTACCCCAGGATCCGCCCTTCGGCCCGCCACCAGGACAGTCCGCGCGCGGCGATGCGCTCGGCGACCTGCGCGCCCGCGAACGGGTCACGGTCGAGCAGGCGCTCGACCGCGCGGCGCTCCGATTCCCCCAGTTGCCGTACCGGCACCGTAAGCACGACTACCAGCCTGCCAGATCGACCCCTCGCCCCGCCGGCCGAGTGGCGAGGCGGACCGCAAAGGGCCGAATTGCTCACCGCTACTTGTCGGCGATGCATTGCCGATATATCGTTGATGCATCAGCGACAGTACGTAGAGAGGGAGAACCCGATGCGGTTCCATCGACAGCACCACCCGATGCACGAGGCCCGGATGCGGGGATTCGGCTTCCCGCCGGTCCCGCCCGGCCCCCACGAGCACGGCCACGAGCACGGCGGGCGCGGCCGTGGTCGCGGGCACGGCCGCGGCAGGGGGCGACGCCCCAACGTCCGCGGCGCGGTGTTGGCCCTGCTCACCGAGCGGCCGATGCACGGCTACGAGATGATCCAGGAGATCGACTCCCGTACCGGCGGGGCCTGGCGGCCCAGCCCGGGTTCGATCTACCCCACGCTCCAGCTCCTGGAGGACGAGGGTGTGATCGCCGCCAGCACCGAGGAGCCCAGCGGCGGACGGAAGCGGTTCACCGTCACCGAGGCCGGTCAGGCCGAGGCCACCGCCGCCGCGCAGACGCCACCCTGGGCGGACGTCGCCCAGGACACCGTGAGCAGTTGGCACGACATCCGCGACTCCGGCGCGCAGGCGATGAACGCCCTGCGGCAGGTGATGATGCACGGCACCGACGACCAGCGTGAGCGGGCCGCCCAGGTCCTCGACGAGACCCGACGCAAGCTGTACGCGATCCTCGCCGAATCCGAGTGAGACCCGCCAGAACGAATGCGGGCCGCTCCCCGAGGGGGAACGGCGCGCCGCAACGAAAGCGGGCCGCTCCCCGAGGGGGAACGGCCCGCTTTCGTGGAACTGGCTCAGTGCACGGTGACCGTCGGGCCGGTGACCAGCCCGCGCAGCTCCTCGGGCAGATCGGCACCCATCTCGTCGGCGATGCGCAGCGCCTCTTCGATAAGCGTCTCCACGATCTGGCCCTCGGGCACGGTCTTGACGACCTGCCCCTTGACGAAGATCTGGCCCTTGCCGTTGCCGGAGGCGACACCGAGGTCGGCCTCGCGGGCCTCGCCCGGACCGTTGACGACGCAGCCCATGACGGCGACCCGCAGCGGCACCGGCAGCCCTTCGAGGCCGGCGGTGACCTCCTCGGCGAGCTTGTAGACGTCCACCTGGGCACGGCCGCAGGACGGGCAGGAGACGATCTCCAGGCCGCGCTCGCGCAGGCCGAGGGACTCCAGGATCTGGTTACCGACCTTGATCTCCTCGACCGGCGGGGCGGAGAGCGACACCCGGATGGTGTCGCCGATGCCCTCGGCGAGCAGCGCGCCGAAGGCGACCGCCGACTTGATGGTGCCCTGGAAGGCCGGCCCGGCCTCGGTGACGCCGAGGTGCAGCGGGTAGTCGCACTGCTCGGCGAGCTGCCGGTACGCCCGGATCATCACGACCGGGTCGTTGTGCTTCACCGAGATCTTGATGTCGCGGAAGCCGTGCTCCTCGAAGAGCGAGCACTCCCACAGCGCCGACTCGACGAGCGCCTCGGCGGTGGCCTTGCCGTACTTGGTGAGCAGCCGCTTGTCCAGTGAGCCCGCGTTGACGCCGATCCGGATCGGCACGCCGGCGTCCCCCGCCGCGCGCGCGATCTCCTTGACCTTGTCGTCGAACTGCCGGATGTTGCCCGGGTTGACCCGGACGGCCGCGCAGCCGGCGTCGATGGCGGCGAAGACGTACTTGGGCTGGAAGTGGATGTCGGCGATCACCGGGATCTGCGACTTCTTGGCGATCGCGGGCAGCGCCTCGACGTCGTCCTGGGACGGCACCGCCACCCGGACGATCTGGCAGCCGGACGCGGTCAGCTCGGCGATCTGCTGCAGGGTCGCGTTGACGTCGGAGGTGAGGGTCGTGGTCATTGACTGCACCGACACCGGCGCGCCGCCACCGACCGGCACCGAGCCGACCATGATCTGGCGGCTGGCCCGGCGGGGTGCGAGCGGCGGGGGCGGCACAGCGGGCATGCCGAGACTGATAGCGGTCACTTCAGCACTCACCTTGGGAAGAGCGTGATCGGGTTGACGACGTCCGCGGTGATGGTCAGCAGCGTGAACACGCCACCGATCAGGATCACCGCGTACGTGAAGGGCATCAGCTTGAGATAGTCCACCCGACCCGGGTCGGCCCGGCCGATCCGCGCGTAGAGCCAGGAGCGGGCCCGCTCGAACCAGGCGATGGCGATGTGGCCGCCGTCCAGGGGGAGCAGCGGGAGCAGGTTGAACACGCCGATGAAGAAGTTCAGCGAGATGAAGAGCAAGACGAACATCAGCCAGGCCCCGTGGGCGACCGCCTCGCCGCCGAGCCGGCTGGCCCCGACCACGCTGATCGGGGTGTCCACGTCACGTTCGCCGCCGGTGATGGCGGTCCACAGCGCGGGGACCTTCTGCGGCAGCCGCTGCAACGCGTCGACGGTGCCGACGGCCAGCCCGCGGGTGAAGTCGCCGGTGGCGCCGAACGCGGCGACCGGACCGTACGTGACGAGGTTCGGGGTGGTGATGGTGAGCCCGACGCCGAGCGCGGCGACCGGACCGATGGTGCCCTTCGGGTTGTCGAGCGGCGGACGCTCCGTCTGGGCCAGCACGGTGCTGGTCTCGCCGGGCTGGCCGTCGCGGACGTACCCGATCTTCACGGTCTCGCCCGGCTTCAGCGCGCGCAGGCCGGTGAGCATCTCACCGTAGTTGTTCACCGGCTTGCCGTTGAGTGCGGTGATCCGGTCGCCGTCGCGAAGCTGGGCCTGGGCTGCCGGGCTGGCCGGGTCACCCGGGGCGCAGGCGCGCTGGTCGATCTTCGGCATCACGCAGTCGGAGAGCGCGATCACCGCCGGCTCCTGCCGGACCTGCGCGTCGTTCGTGGGGAACTTGGGATTGGGCAGGCCGAGGGTGACGGCCGCCAGCCAGATGGTGACAAGCGCCAGCGCGAAGTGGGTGATCGAGCCCGCGGACATGACGATCGTGCGTTTCCACACCGGGAACCGCCACATCGCGCGCGGCTCGTCGGCCGGGTCGACGTCGTCGTCGTTCGGCGTCATCCCGACGATCTTGCAGAAGCCGCCGAGGGGGATGCCCTTGAGTCCGTACTCGGTCTCGCCCCGCTGGAACGACCAGATGGTGGGGCCGAAACCGACGAAGTACTTCGTGACCTTCATCCCGAACGCCTTGGCGGTCAGCATGTGACCCGCCTCGTGCAGGCTGACCGAGATGAGAATGGCCAGGGCGAAGAGGACCACCCCGAGCAGGTTAGACATCAAGCTCCTTCCACCGAACCCGCGATGATCTCCTGCGCGTGCGCGCGCGCCCACGACTCGGCCGCGAGCACGTCCTCGACGGTACCTGGTTCGCCGAAGTCCGGAGCGTCCTCCAACACGCGCTCGAGGGTGTCGACGATGCCGAGGAACGGCAGCCGTCCGGCCACGAACGCCGCCACGCACTCCTCGTTCGCCGCGTTGTAGATCGCCGGGCGGCAGCGTCCGGCCTCCCCGGCGGCCTTAGCGAGCGCCACGGCCGGGAACGCCTCGTCGTCCAGCGGCGCGAACTCCCAGCTGTGCGCTGCCGTCCAGTCGACGGCGGCGGCGGCCTCGGGCACCCGGTCCGGCCAGCCGATGCCGAGCGCGATCGGCAGCCGCATGTCCGGTGGGCTGGCCTGGGCGATCGTCGACCCGTCCACGAACTCGACCATCGAGTGGATCACCGACTGCGGGTGCACCATGACGGTGATGTCGGCGTAGGGCACGTCGAACAGTTCGTGCGCCTCGATCACCTCAAGCGCCTTGTTGACCATGGTCGCCGAGTTGATCGTGACGACCGGCCCCATGTTCCACGTCGGGTGCGCGAGCGCCTGCTCGGGTGTGACCTGCGTCAACTCGTCGCGCCGCCGTCCCCGGAACGGGCCGCCGCTGGCCGTGACGACCAGCCGCCGCACCTCACCGCGCGACCCGGACCGCAGACACTGCGCGAGCGCCGAATGCTCCGAGTCGACCGGAACGATCTGCCCCGGCCGCGTCACCGCGGCCTTGACCAGCGGGCCGCCGGCCACGAGCGACTCCTTGTTGGCCAACGCGAGAGTACGACCACCGCGCAGCGCGGCCAGCGTAGGAGCGAGGCCCAGCGAGCCGACCACCCCGTTCAGCACGACGTCGCACGGCCACTGCGCCAGCTCGGTCATGGCGTCCGGGCCGGCCACGATCTTGGGAAGCTTGAAGTCCCCGGTGGCCCAGCCGCGCCGGCTCGCCTCGGCGTAGAACGCGAGTTGCAGGTCCTGCGCGGCGGACGCCTTGGCCACCCCGACCGCCTCGACGCCCAGCTCGAGGGCCTGCGCGGCGAGCAGTTCGACGTTGCCGCCACCCGCCCCGATCGCCACCACCCGGAACCGGTCCGGGTTGCGCCGGACGATGTCGATGGCCTGTGTGCCGATCGAACCGGTGGACCCGAGCAGAACAAGATCGCGGGGGGAAGTCACCGGGCCATTCTCCCCCACCGCCGCTGTGTGCCCGCTGGGAGCCTCAGCCCACCCCGCCCGCCGCCGCCGGCCTTGATCCACACGAGTTCGCCAATCTCGGGGTATCCGCAGCTCCCGGACACCCCGACGTCACCGAACCCGTGTCGATCAAGCGGTGCCGGACTCGTCTGGGACCGATTCCTCGTCCAGCAGTTCGGCCGGATCGATTGAGAACTCGAAGGGCTCGCGCATCGCGAAGGTGCTGCCCGCTGCTGCGGCGGCCATCGGCCGGTACTCCCCGTTGACCAGCTCGAACAGAGCCAGCGTCGGTACCCGATTGCGCAGGTCCACTCGGAGAAAGAACGGAACTCCAGCAGCCGCGTACTCCCGGGGCCGGTCGATCACGTCCTTGCGTCGGTTGCCCGGCGAAACGATCTCCCCGAGTAGTACCGCCTCGGCGATGGGTACCGTCGTGCGGCCACCCCCGGAGCTGCGCAGCGCAACGATGTCTGGAATGAAGAGATCATCCCCGGAGAGGACGTTGATCTCCGGATAGACCCAGAAGCCAGCCTTTCGCGCTGCACGGTGGAGCACGTAGGGCAGTTCCCGCTCGACCGACTGATGGTCGATCCCCGCATGTGGTGTCACGATCACGCTTCCGCTCAGGACCTCAACCTTGGGGCCGTTGGTCTCCGGCAACAGGTCGAGGGCGAGCTGCGCGGTCCACGGCTCGTCGTGCCACCGCAGCACGTCGAACGACGGCTCGGTGTGCTGCGGCGCCGGCTCCGGCGCGAACGCTGCCTGGGCCATTCGGGCTCACCCCCTCAGCGGACCATCCTTCTCAGGTCAGCCTAGCCACCGCCGCCCACGATGTGCGTCGCCGCACACATGGTCCGTCTATCCGAAATGACCGCACCGCAGCCTCCGCGCGTGGCGGTGCAGATCTTGGACACTTTCCGTCATGGCCGAACGGAAACTTTCCAAGATCTGCGGGCCGACCCCGGGCTCGTCGTGGTCCGGTGCCGTACGACGGCCAGCCAGACCGCTGCGCCGATGCAGGAGACGGCAAGCAGGGACAGCAGCACCAGGGCCGGGTTGACCCAGACGGGCACCAGGTCGTAGGTGGCATTGCATCGATCGTGCAGGGGGAACCATCGCGACGACTCACGCCAGTGCACGGCGCGGTAGGCGCTGTCGTAGCTGACGCCGGCCTGTCGGCAGGACTCCTCCGAGCTCATGGAGGAACCCGCGAACGCCCCGACGAACCAGGTGACGACGGCTGCAGCGATCGAAAGCCCGGCCGTCGCGACGAACCAGCCCGGGGTCTTCCACCTGCCGGTGAGCAGAGGTCCGCCCCACAGCCAGAGCACGAACAGAGCGGGTACGGCGAGGCAGAGCCCGGTCGCGACGACACCCATCGTGATTCTCAGCCTCCCGCGAGCGAGCCGGCCGTGATCATTGCACGGGCTGGTGCACCGCCGTGAACTGGACGAACGCGGCCCAGGCCGAGGGTGTGAAGGTCAGCGTCGGTCCCTGCCGGTCCTTGCTGTCGCGTACGCCGACCACCTCGGCGAAGCCGGCCACCTCGACGCAGTCGCCCTCGCCGCCGGATCGGGTCGACGTGCGCCAGACTCCGTCACGCTCCATCGGTCATCTCCTTCGCTATGGCCACGATCAGCTCACGGGACTCGTCGGCGCTGAGCGCCCGCTCGCCGAGGGAGCGCCAAGCGTCCTCGTAGATCTCAATCTCGTGGGTCTTGTCAAGGTAGACCGCGCCGCACGGGCCGTCCATGTAGATCGTCGTCGGCTCCGGCTCGCGGACGTCGGACGGGAAGTCGAGCATGGTGAAGGTGCCGGCCTGCGCCCAGCGCACCAGGCCGGCGTCGAGGGGCAGCACCCGGATACCGATGTTGTGTTGTCGCGACGACACCACAAGCGAATCCAGTTGCCGGCCCATCGCCGCGCGATCCCGCAGCGGCCGGCGCAGCACCGCCTCAGCCAGGATGACGTCGAGGCGCGGGGCGCGCGGTATCGCTCGGACCAGCAACCGTTGCCGGCGCAGCCGCACGTCCACCTTCGCCCGTCGATCCGCCTCGCTCATCTGCGGGTGGTCAGTCGCGATGACCTCGGTCATGTACTCGATCGTCTGCAACAACCCGGGGATGAGGTCCGCCTCGTACTTGCGAATGCGGGTGGCGGCGGCCTCCAGGCCGACATACAGCTTGAACCAGTCCTTGATCGCCTCGCCGTAGCTGTGCCACCAACCGTGCGCCTTGGTCTCCCGAGCGAGCGCCCGCATCGTCTCGATCGTCTCCGGGGACGCGCCGTAGACGCGACACATGGCCGCCACGTCGTTCGGGTGCATGGAGACCTGCCCGGTCTCGTACCGCCAGATCCGGGGTGCCGACCATTCCAATTCCTTGGCCGCCGCGGAAACGGTCACGTACGCGTTTTCGCGAAGCTCTCTCAGATATCTGCCGAGCTGCCTCCGCGGAACCGTGCTGCCGGAGTCGTCCACGTCATCTCCCTGACTGTCGTCGCGTAAGCCGCCTCGTCCCTCGGTCCGGATTCTGCTCCGAAACATTGTGTTGAACCATCAGTGGAATGACCCTCATTGATGACGGCGACCGCGAAAATCCCACCGGAGGACGGCCATGGAAACGACCGACGACCTGCCATTGCCGCCCTACGTGACCAAAGAGGACGTCGTGTTCGCGCTGCGGGCGGTCAGCGTGCACGCCCCCGTGCGGCGACCGGACGGCGAGCGCTGCCGCAGGGACGACGCCCGGCACCCGTGCCGACTGCACCGTTGGGGCCGTCGCGTCCTGCACGAGCGCGGCCTGACCGACGGGCAGATCCAGACGTTGGTGGACGGCGGAACGGTGGTCCTGCCATGAGCGTCGCAACCGAGCCCCGCTGGATCATCCACCTGCCGACCACGCTGACCAGCCTCGACGAGGTGACCGCCCTGGCCGTGGCACTGCGCGACTCGCTCGGTCACCTCGCCGTCGTCGACTTCGGCGAGACCACGCTCAGCGAGGAGGACGCGCAGTTCCTGCGTACCCGAGTGTTCTGTGACGCCCGGCTGGGCGAGGCCGGCCGGTGCCGGCGACCCGATGCCCACGACGGCCCCTGCGCGGCGACGATCGACTCGGGTTCATGAAAATCGGGGTGTCCGCTGCATGCGGACACCCCGATTTCACGGAAACGGCGGGTTAGCCTCAGCCGCCGTTGATGACGAACTGCGAGCCCGGCTGGATGACGATGTTGCCGTCGGCCGAATTCGTGATGGTCACGTTCGTCAGGTTGGCGTTACCGCGCGCGCCGCTCATCGCAAGGATGCCGGCACCGTTGTTCGACTTGTCGATCCGTACGTTGGTGATGGCGACGTTCGGCATGTTGCCGCCACCGTTCTTGAACTGGATCCCGTCGTACGTCGAGTCGACGATGTCGGTGTCCCGGATGGTGACGCCGGTGATGTCCCGGGTGGAGGGGAACAGCGTGATGGCGCCGAACTCCTGGTCCTCGTTCCAGAACGCGCCGCCGGTGCGGTAGAGCCCGTTGTTGGCGATCAGCGTCGTGCCGGAGAACGGCAGCGGGTCGTGGTCGGTCGCCAGCATGATGCCCGGGTAGTTGGCGGTGTCGTAGATCAGGTTGTTCTCGATCGAGTTGTCGTAGCCGCCGTAGATGGCGATGCCGTTGGCCCGCCAGGGCAGCTGGACGGTGTTGTTGACGAAGTGGTTGTCGTGGGCGATGTCGACGCTGCGGTCCTTGACGTACGGGTTGGCCCAGACGGCGAGCGCGTCGTCGCCGGTGGTCCGGAAGGACGAGTTGAACACCCGCGAGTTGCGCGTGCCGTTGCTGAAGTTGATGCCGTCGGCGTACGTGTCGCGGATCCGCATGCCGCTGAACTCCAGCCCGTCGGCCGGCCCCCACAGGTCGGGGATGTTGTCGTAGTCGCGGCCCACCCAGACGCCGACGTTCGCGTGCTCGATCCAGACGTTGCTGATCTTGGTGCCGGTGCCGAACCGGCCGTTCAGACCGACGCCGCCCTCGGCGTTGCCGTCACCGCCCCGGATCCGGCCGGAGCCGAAGATGGCGATGTCGGAGATCTGGGTGTTCTTGTCGATGTCGAAGCCGAAGTTGCCCTCGTGCGGGTGGTTGATGCCGCCCACCACGTTCTGCGGCTCGGTCAGCGTGTAGAGCTGCGAGTGCCACATGCCGGCGCCCCGGATGGTGACGTTGCTGATGCCGACCTGGTTGTACATGCCCCGGTTCAGCGGGTCGTCGGTCAGGATCTTCTGCTCCTGCCGCCACTGCCCGGCCGGGATCCAGACGCAGCTGATGACGCCGTTCTGGTCGTCGGTCACCGCCCGCTGGATGGCGGCGGTGTCGTCGAGCCCGTCGTTCGGGACCGCGCCGTACTGGGTGATCGACGTGCAGCCGGCCGGTTGGCTCAGCGGCGGGGCCACCTGCTCCAGGTCGATCATGTCGATGACGTAGAACGAGGCGGTGTCGCCCGAGTCGCGCTGCAACTTGAACCGGGTGCCCGCCGGGTACGACTGCGACAGCAGCGCGTTCGACTCGTCGAAGAGCCGTCGGGCGTCGGCCTGCGGGGTGTTGGTCAGCGCCTCCGGCCCGTCGGTGTCGCCGTAGAGCCAGCTGTGCTTCGACGACAGGGTCAGCTTGCGGGAGAAGACGTCGTTGACGTAGAGGCTGATGGTCGCCTCGATGCCGCCGCCACCGGGCGCGTCCGGGATGGAGTTGCGCACCACGATGGCGTTGGCCTGGTTGGCCGAGGTGAACTCGACGAACTGGCCGGTGCCGGTGAGGCGTACCGACTTGCGGCCCGAGGACTCGCTGGCGAAGTTGGTGTGCCCGAAGGTGCGCAGCGGGTCGGCCTCCAGCAGCGTGCCCGAGTAACGGCCGGCCTCCGCCTCGTACGAGACGTACGGCACCGCCGCGCCGCGTCCGACCACGATGGACTGGCTGAAGGTGTTGTTGCTCTCGTTGGTCTCGGCGACCACGTTTGTGGCGTCGGCGGTGGCGGTGATGGTCGCGCCGCCGCTGGTGGCGGTCCAGCTACCGCTGACGGCCACGGTGGCCGTCGCGCCGGCGGCGATCGAGGCGGTGTTGGTGTTGAGCGTGGTGCCACCCACCACCAGTCGGGTGACGGTGGTCGCGCCGGTCGCGGTGGTGCCCCGGTTGCGGACCGCCACGGTGAAGGTGACGGACGCCCCGACGGCCGGGTTCGGCGGGTTCGAGGCGATGCTGAGCACCTGGAGGTCGGGGCCCGGCGCCTGCGCCACCACCAGCGGCGACGCCGCCGTGAGGCTGTTGTTGCCGTTGTTCTGCTCGACGACCGTGTTGGTCGGGTCGACCACCGCCGACACGGCGTAGCTGCCCATCGGTCGCGTACCGGCGTTGAACGACACGGTCGTCGAGGCGCCGGCGGCGAGCGCGCCCACCGTGGCGCTGCCGACGAGCGCCCCGGCCAGGCTGAAGTTCACCGTCGTGGCCGCCGCGGCGGCGCTGCCGATGTTCTGCACGACGGCCGAGAGCGTGATCGCGGAGACCTCGCTGGGCGACGTCGGCGACCAGCTCAGCGAGCTGACGACCAGGTCCGGGTTGGGGGCCGGCGTGCCGCAGACCTCCAGCTCGGCCACCTGGCCGGACGGAGCGCCGGTGTTGCCGGTGAACCGCAACTGCACGTCCGCCGTGGTCGCGCTGACCGGAATGGTCACCGTGTTGACGCCCTGGACGAACTGGTAGGCCGCCGCCGACACCAGGCTGGTGTACGACGACGACGCCTGGTCGCGGCCGAGGACCTGGATCGTCTGGGTACGGGTGCCCCAGGACGAGTCGGGGTTGAGCTTCACGGTGACGCCGGAGATCGAGTGGTTCGCGCCGAGCGCCACGGTGAGGTTCTGCGGGTAGCTGGCCGCGCCCTCCCAGTACGTGCCGAGCTGCCCGTCGTTCGCCTTGTCGGGGGTGAAGGTGAAGGTGGAGCCGCTCGCCGTCATGCTCTTGCCCTGCGCCACGTTCGTGCAGGCCGGGGGGTTGCTGCCGGTCCGGGTGACGGTGTTGCTGTTGCCGGACAGGTTGCCCGCGCCGTCGCGGGCGCGGACGTAGTAGGAGACGGTCGCGGTCGTGGGCTGGGTGTCCTGGTAGGTGAGGACGGTGCCCAGCGTCGCGATCAGGCTGCCGCCCCGGTAGACGTTGTAGCCGGCCAGGCCACTGCCACCGGAGTCGGTGGAGGCGCCCCAGGTGAGCGTGATCGTGCTGCCCGACGTGCTCTGCGACAGCGTCCCCGGCACGCTCGGCGCGGTGGTGTCACCGCTGCCGGTGCGGGTCACCGTGTTGCTGTTGCCGGAGACGTTGCCGGCGGCGTCGCGCGCCCGGACGTAGTACGACACGGTCGCCGTGGTGGGCTGGGTGTCGTTGAACGTGGTCACGGTCCCGACGGACTGGAGGAACGCGCCGTTGCGGTAGACGTCGTAGCCGGCGACACCGCTACCGCCGGAGTTGTCGGTGGACGCGACCCAGGCGAGGCTGATGGTGGTGCCCGACTGGGTGTACGAGAGGTTGCCGGGCGCGCTCGGCGCGGTGGTGTCGGGGGTGGTGCCGCCGCTGCCGTACACCTCCAGCTCGGAGAGCTGCCCGGCCGGCCAGCCGCTGTTGGCGGTGATGGTGATCCGGACGTAGCGGGTGGCGGTGGCGCTGAAGTTGATCGTGGCGGTGCTGCCGCTCGCCGGGTTGAAGGTGTACGTCTGCGACCCGGCCAGGTCGGTGAACGACGAGCCGTCGGCGCTGCCCCGCACGCTCAACGTCTGGGTGCGGGTGCCCCAGCCCGAGGTCGGCAGCTTCAGCACGACCTGGTTGACCGACTGTGACGAGCCGAGATCGACCTGTACCCACTGGGGGAACGCGTTGTTGACGCTCTCCCAGTAGCTGCCCGCGTTGCCGTCGACGACCTTCGACGAGTCGTAGACGTCGGCGTGCCCGCTCTCCTGGGTGGGACGACCCTGGGCGAGGTTGGTGGCCGCCGCGGCGACGGCGCTGCTGGCGGCGGCCGGTTGGTCGGCGGGGCGGGCGGCGGAGGCCGGAGTGGCGAGGGCCGGGTTCGCGAGGGCGGTCGCGATCAGCGTGGTCGCGACTGTCGCCGCCACCATCCTGAACAGTGTCGCTCGTCGTCTCATGACTGTCCTGTCGTCGGGGGACGGTTGCCGCGGGCGGGGGTGACCACGGTGGGGTGGGTGGCGGTGCGTCGCCGACCGGTGAGGCGGGCCGGCGTTCGAGGGGTACGACCATCAACGGGCCTCCCCAGGAGGCCCGTTGAATCTTCCGCGAGCATGCACAGAATCGTGCACGCGTTTGTCTAGTTCTTGCGTAACTTTGACCAAAGGTTACTGACGTGCTACGAGAGCGTCAATACTTCGACCACCGTGACTATTGACGGAGTTGCCCACTGTTGGCGCACCTCGATCCACGCACAAATCAGGGAAGGCGCCACCCCCGACGAATGGAGGCGAAACCTTCCCCGAAGCTGTACGGATCTTGCGTCAGGTGATTCCGGAACGATCAGGCCGCTGGGGCCGCCAGGACGAAGGTCTCCAGCACCTCGCCGCCGTACCAGTCGGTGCGCCGGCCCACGTGCGCCATGCCGAGTCGCCGGCAGACCGCCATCGACGGCTCGTTGCCCGGCGACACGACCGCGTAGATCTCGGAGGTGCCGGTGGCGAACTCCCGGACGATGAGCGCACGCGCCGCCTCGGTGGCGTAGCCGTGGCCCCACGAGTCGGGGTGCAGGTGCCAGCCCACCTCGATGTCGTCGGTGAGCTGACTCTCGTCGCGCCCCGGCAGCGGCTTGAGCAGCGCCGTACCCGCCACGACGCCGGTCTCGCGTACCTCGATCGCCCAGGTGCCGTAGCGACCGCCGTCGGCGGCGTGCCGGTCCCGCCACATCTGCAGCCGTTCCGCGGCCTGACCCGACTCCACCATCGGCAGACCCGGTGACACGCCCAACCAGCGCGTGATCTCCGGGCGCCGGTAGATGTCGTAGATCCGGGCCAGGTCCGCCGCTTCGTCGGTCCAATCGCGCAGGATGAGGCGTTCGGTGGTGATAACAGTCATGACCGGCGATCTTAAGGAGTGACCGTCCCGACGACAGGGAAGGAGAAGCCGATGGGCAGCGGTTGGCAGCGCGCGAAACGGATCACCAGTGCCGCGTTCCGTCCGGTGCGCGGACGCGACCTGTCGCTGCACGCCGCGGCGATCACCTTCTACGGGGCGATCGCCGTGGTCCCGGTGGCGCTGCTGGCCCTCTGGCTCACCTCGCTGGTCGCGGGCGCCGATCGGGTACGCCGGCTCACGTCGTACGCCGTGGAGGCCCTGCCGACAGCGATCGGCGCGCCCCGGGCGGTGGCCGCGCTGGTCGACGCCGGGGTGCAGTTGACCCCGCTGCTGGCCCTCGCCTCCCTGCTGCCCGCGTCGCTGTACGGCGAGGGGCTGCGCCGGGCGTTCGTGTCGGTGGCGGCGCCACGCACCGACGAGCACCTGGTGGGGTGGCGGGGTCGGCTGCTGTTGCTGCCGCTGCTCGCGCCGGCGCCCGCGCTGCTGCTGTCGATCCTGCTGGCGTTACCGCTCACCACCCGCCTGGTCCGCCAGGGCGGCTGGGTCGGCGCGCTGGGCATCGTGCTGTCCTTCCTGGCGGTCTGGCTGGTGCTCACACCGGTGCTGGTGTGGGTGTTCCGGGTGGTCGGGCCGGCGTCGCCGGACTGGCTCTCCACCCTGGCGATCGGTTCGTTCACGGCGGCCAACCTCTCCGGGTTCCTGCACGGCTTCGTGCTGTTCGCGTCCCTGCCGCTGGACCTCGGCGTGCCGTTCGGCGGCTTCGACCCGATCGGCGCGGGCGTCGCCGTGCTGCTGTGGCTGTACGTGTTCCACGTGATCGTCCTGGCCGGCTACTCCGCGACCCTGGCACTCTCGCGGTGGCGTGCCCAGCGGCCGAGCTGATCATGCGCTGGCGAGCGCTTCGGTGGGGGTGAGGCGGGCGGCGCGGATCGACGGGTAGACGCCCGCCGCCATCCCGACCAGCATCGCGCCGCCGATGCCACCGGCCACCGAGGTCACCGGGATCGTCGGCGGCCAGCCCTGGTAGCTGGCGTACCCGACCGTCGCGAGCACGCCGAGCACCGCTCCGGCGGCTCCGCCGAGCACGGACAGCAGCACCGATTCGGTGAGGAACTGCACCCGGATCTGCCCCCGGTTCGCGCCGAGCGCCCGGCGTAGACCGATCTCCCGGCGGCGCTCCAGCACCGAGATGACCATGGTGTTGGCGACCCCGATCCCGCCGACCAGCAGCGCCACGGCGGCCAGCCCGAGGAAGAGCGCGGAGAACGTGTTCTCGGTGGCCCGCTTGGCGGCGAGCGCGTCCGAGGGGCGGCTGACCTGGATCAACCCGGGCAACTGCGGGTCGAGGGTGGCCGGCAGCACGGCACGCACGTCCTCCAGCGCGGCCTCGCGGGCCCGCACGTACACGACCGTGGGATGCCCGTCGAAGCCGAGCAGGTTTCGGGCCGCGTCCCAGCCGACCAGCACCGACCGGTCCAGGTCGGGGGCGATGGGCAGCGGATCGAGTACGCCGATCACGGTGAACCACCGTTCACCGACGAGCACCTGGGGCGGCCGGGCCGGGTCGACGGTGGCGAACCCGAGCCGGCTCGCGGCCACGTAGCCGAGGACGGCGGTCGGCAGCCGGGCCGTGCCGTCGTCCAGGAACCGGCCGACGCGGACCCGTCCGTTGACGGTGTCCAGCAGATCCGGGCGCGCGGCGAGGGTCGTGAGTCCCGACGTGTCGTAGCGGTCCACCAGGTCGTTGCGGCGGACCGCGACGTGGGTGTTCGCGACCGCGCTCACCGTCTCGACGGGCCCGATCCGGTCCACCATCGCCACCGACTCCGCCGGCAGCAGCACGGGCGGGTCCTGGTCCGGCACGGGTTCGGCGCGCAGCAGGTTGGTGCCGAGAGCGGAGAGCTGGTCCATCAGGTCGCGTTGGCTGGACGCCGGGATGCCGACCACGACGATCATCGTGGCGATGCCGATGGAGATGCCCAGGGCGGACAGCGCCGCCCGCATCCGCCGGCTGGTCAGCCCGAGCAGGCCGAGCCGGAGTACGTCGCTCGGGGCGAGCCGGGGCGGCCGGCCGCCGGGTGCCGCTGTCGGTGTGCTCATCGGTGGGTCCTGTCGAGGGTGTCGGAGACGATCCGCCCGTCGCGGATGTCCACCTGCCGAGGGGTACGGGCGGCGAGGTCCCGATCGTGGGTGATCATGGCGATGGTGGTGCCCTCGGCGTGCAGGCTCAGCAGCAGCGCCAGGACCGCCTCGCCGTTGGCGGTGTCCAGGGCGCCGGTCGGCTCGTCGGCCAGGACCAGCGCCGGGTCGTTGACCAGCGCCCGCGCGATGGCGACCCGCTGGCGTTCCCCGCCGGAGAGCTGGTGCGGCAGGTGGTCGACCCGGTGCGCCAGGCCGACCCGGGCCAGCGCGTCGATGGCCGTGCGGCGACGGCGACGACGGGGTACACCGGCATAGAGCAGCCCGGTGGCGACGTTCTCGGCGGCGTCGAGCCCTCCGACGAGGTGGAACTGCTGGAACACGAAGCCGAGCCACCGGCCCCGCAGCGCGGAGAGCCGCCGGTCGGACAGGTCCGTCACCTCCTGCCCGGCGACGCGTACCCGGCCGCTGGTGGGCAGGTCGAGCGTGCCCATGATGTTCAGCAGGGTCGACTTGCCGGACCCGGACGGTCCGACGATGGCGAGGAGTTCTCCCGCGCGTACGGTCAGCGAGACGTCGTCCAGGGCGGTGACGTCGCCCGGGTACGTCCGGCTCACCCCGTCGAGCTGCAGGACCGGTTCGGTGTACGCCGGGATCACCTCGGTCGGCGCGTCCCGGACCGGGAAGGGGATGACCGTGCTCACGCGGCGGTCACCACCGTGAGCCCCTCGGTGACACCGTCCCCACTGACCTCGACGAGCCCCCGGGAGAACATCCCGGTCTGCACGGCCAGCAGCCCACCGTCGGGCAGTTGGAGGGCGTGCCCGCCCTCGCGGAGCGCCACCAGCGCGCCGACCGGTACGGCCAGCACGTTCCTGCGGGCGCTCGTGGTGAACGTGACCTGGACCGACGCCGCGTCCAGCTTCCCCACGTCCGCCGCCTTGGCCGGCGTGACGAGGACGTCCACCTTGGGCGGGCCGGCCTGACCGGTCCCCGCGTCCGCGCCTGCGCCCTGCACGGTGTGGGAGATCGAGGCGACCCGACCGGGGACCTCGGTCGTGTCGGGCAGGGTGATCGCGACAGTGGCGCCCACCCGGATGCTGCCGACCTCGGTCGCCTCGACCGCGACGGTCACCAGCTTGACCTTCTCGGTGACGGCCACCAACTCACCGCCGACCGGGTCACCGGGCAGGGCCTTCACCGCGCTCACCCGGACCGGCCCCGGCAGTACGACCGCCTGCCCGACCTCGATCCGGCCGGTGGGCTCCAGGTCGAGCGCCTGCTGCCACTTCTTGATCGCGGCCACCAGCGTGTCGGTGAGCAGGGCCCGACCCGAGCCGATCTTCGTGCCGTCCTTCGCGCGGGTCGGCTGCGTGCCGACGGCGTACCCGAGGGCCTTCAGGTTGTCCCGCACGATCAGCACGTCGCTGCCCACCAGGCCGGGTTTGTCGAGGGTACGAAACAGCGGGGTGCCGCCGAACAGCACCGGCACCGGCCGGTCGTCGACCCAGTACAGGGGCTTGCCACGGGCCACCGTGTCACCGACCTTCGGCAGGCGGGTGACGACGCCCTCGCCGGCGCCCTTGACCACCCGCTCCGGGCCGAAGCCGAGCGTTCCGTCGAGAGAGCGGCTGTCCGACAGGTCGGTGCGGGTCACCGTGGCCGTCGTCACCGGCGGCGGGGCGCTCGCCGTACCGTCGTCGTGTCGTCGCAGGGTCAGCGCCGTGACGCCCGCGCCGACGGCGACCACCACGGTCACCAGGGCCACGACGATCGCGGTTCGCCGCTTCGGCCTACCGTCCACCGAAGGCCTCCATCGTGCACTCGCGCTCCACCTTCGAGAGCGCCGGACCGTCGAAGCCGCCCGACGGGTCGGCGACCCCGTCGTCGTACGTCCAGCCGGAGCCGTCCGGCAGCGAGTGGATCTTCATACCGCGACCACGTAGGCACTGCACGTAGTCGTTCCACTGGCTCTCGTAGTTCGGGTTCCTCTTCTCGTCCAGCTCCGGCGGCTGAAGCGGCAGCTTGTTGGCGCACGCCACGTACGCCGCCTTCGGCTCGCCACTCTGGTCGAGGGAGATGCCCGGTCCGCTCCCGGTAGCACCGGCCGAGCGGCCCTTGTTCTCCTTCACGCCGTTATCCCGCAGGCAGAGGTGGTACGCGTACCAGAGCCGGTTCTCCTCCTCGTCGGTCGTGTCCAGCCGCAACTGCGGCCGACCGATCGTGGCCGCGCCGGACGTGGCGGCGCTCGGCGTGGCGGACGTCGTGGCGAGGGAGGCGACGTCGGCGGCGCCCTCGGCTGCGGGCTTCGCACCGTCGCAGCCGGCGAGGACCGTGGCGAACAGGGTGAGCGCGGCGAACCCGACTCGTCGTGGTGCGTTCGTCATGGCGGCAGCCTCACGAACAGTTGTCAGAGACCTGTCAGGAAGCGGTCCTCATCCGGTAGCCCCAGCTCACGGGCGTCGCCGAGGGCGGTTCAGGACGGCCCGCGACACGTACAGTCGCTGCCGTGACCGCGCGGGTGCTGATAGCCGAGGACGACGAGAAGCAGGCCGAGTTGGTCCGCCGCTACCTGGAGCGGGAGGGGCACACGGTCGTCGTCGTCGGCGACGGGCGGGCCGCCCTGGAGCACCTGCGCCAACGCCCGCCGGACCTGCTGATCCTCGACGTGATGATGCCGAAGGTCGACGGGCTGGACGTCTGCCGCATCCTGCGCCGGGAATCCGACCTGCCCGTGCTCATGCTGACCGCCCGCGCCACCGAGGACGACCTGCTGCTCGGCCTCGACCTGGGCGCCGACGACTACCTGACGAAGCCGTACAGCCCCCGCGAGCTGGTGGCCCGGGTACGGACGTTGCTGCGCCGGGGCCAGCGGACGACGCACCCGACCGACCCCGTGCTGCGGGTCGGCGACCTGCACGTCGACCCGATCCGCCACGAGGTACGCGTCGACGGACGACGCGTCGACTGCACGCCGGGCGAGTTCCACCTCCTCCAGGCGATGGCCGCCCAGCCGGGACGGGCCTTCACCCGGGACCAGCTCCTCGGCCACCTGCACGGCTTCGACAAATACATCACCGGCCGGACCGTCGACGTCCACGTCATGAACCTGCGCCGGAAGATCGAGCCGAACCCGCGCAGACCGGTCCGCCTGCTGACCGTCTACGGCGTCGGCTACAAGCTGGCGGAGGCGAGCCACCATGCGGCGTGAGGTGCCGCTGCACCGCAGCCTGCTGCTCCGGTTGCTCGCGCTGGCCGTCCTCATCGCCGTGGGCTCGATCGCCGCCACGGCCTGGCTGGCCGTCCGCACCACGACCGGGGCGATCCGGCAGGAACAGGGCCAGGCGCTCGCCGACGACGCCCGCATCTACGACACCCTGATCGGTTACGCGGCGACCCACCCGAGCTGGGCCGGTGTCGACACCGCCCTGCGACCGCTCGCCGAGCAGGTGGGCCGGCGGATCACCCTGACCACCGAGTCGGGTACGCCGCTCGCCGACTCGGCGCCGCAGGCCGGTCCGCTGCCCACCAAGCCCTCCGCGACCATCGACGCGCTCGCCGTCGACACCACGCTGACCCTGGGCTCCCCCGGGGTCGTCGACGCCGCGCGGATCGACCCCCGCGCCGCCGGCCCGTACCTGCTCCCGCCCGACGAGCGCCGCACGCTGCTCGACCGGGCCGACCAGGCCGTGCTGTGCCTGCGGGTACGGCCCAGGATCGCGGCCGTCGTGCGGGAGGAGCCCACCGGCCGCCCCCGGATCGAGACCCCCGGCGCCGACCTGAGCGACAACCCCGTCTGCGCCGAGCCACGGGCGGACCTGGCGACTCCGACGGCCACCGAACGCAAGGGCCTGGCCCAGCTCAACGCGTTGGTGAACACCTGCCTGGCCCGTCGCAAACTGGCGCCCGTGAGCGTCGACCTGGACTGGACGTGGAAGACGCAGCCCGCCCCCACGCGGAGCAGCCGCGCGGACGTCACCGAGGCCGACCAGGACCACAGCCAGGCGGTCAACGCCTGTCTGGGCACCAGCCGCAGGGAACAGCTTCTCCCGTACGTCGCCCCGGCGGCGACCCTGTTCGTCTCCGACCCGGGTGGTCGGCCCACCACGACCTTCGACCTGTCCCGCGTCAACCAGGCCCGGATCGTGGCGGTCGCCGGTCTCGTGCTGCTGGTGACCGTCGGTGTCACGGTGCTGGCCGGTGTCCGGCTGACCCGTCCGCTGCACGCGCTGACCGGCGCCGCCCAGCGGATGCGCGACGGCGACGGCGCGGCCCGGGTCCGCGTCACCGGGCGGGACGAGATCGCCCGGCTGGCCGAGGCGTTCAACGACATGTCCGAGCGGCGCGAACGCCTCGAACAGCTCCGTCGCGCCATGGTCAGCGACATCGCCCACGAGCTACGCACCCCGGTCACCACGATCCGGGGCTGGTTGGAGGCCGCCGAGGACGGCATCGCGCCGCTGGACCGGAGGTTGGTGTCGTCGCTGCTGGAGGAGGCGACGTTGCTGCAACACGTGATCGCCGACCTGCAGGATCTCGCCGAGGCGGAGGCGGGCGCGCTGCGGCTGCACCCCGAGACGGTCTACCTCGCCGACCTGCTGGGCCAGGTGGCCGAGGCGTACCGCGTGCAGGCCGACCTGGCCGGCGTGACACTGTCGGTGCTCCTCGACGCCGACCCGCAGGTGTACGCCGACCCGGTGCGACTGCGTCAGGTCGTCGGCAACCTGGTCGCCAACGCGGTACGCCACACTCCGGCCGGCGGCCGCGTCACGATCAGCGCCGGGGCGGCCGGCGGAAAGGTGACCATCGCCGTCGCCGACACGGGCAGCGGCATCAGCGCCGAACATCTGCCCCGGGTGTTCGACCGCTTCTGGCGGGCGGAGAAGTCCCGCAGCCGGCAGACCGGCGGCAGCGGCCTGGGCCTGGCCATAGTCCGCAAGTTGGTGGAAGCCCACCAAGGCACGGTCCAAGCCCAAAGCACCCCCGAAAAAGGCTCAACCTTCACGGTCCACCTCCCCACCCACCCCCGGTGATCAAGAGGTTCGCGTCATCCGGACGGCGTTTCCTGACGCGAACCTCTTGATCACCGGGTTGCAGCGGGCGGTGGTGGGGTGGTGGGACTAGGCTGCGGCGGCATGAGTGGTGAGATTCCGGCTCGGGCGGACGTCGTCGTCGTTGGGAGCGGGCACAACGGTCTGGTTTCTGCGGTTCTGCTGGCGCGCGCGGGTCTGGACGTCCTCGTGGTCGAGGCCGCCGACGTGATCGGCGGCGCGACCCGCACCGAGAACCCGTTCCCGAAGGTGCCGGGGCTGCGCCACTCCACCGGCTCGTACCTGCTCGGGCTGATGCCGCCGGAACTGCTCGCCACCCTCGACGTACGCATCCCGGTGCTGCGCCGCGACCCGCACTACTTCCTGCCCACACCGGGTGGCCTCGGCTCGCCGTACCTGCTCTTCGGCAGTGACACCGCCGCCACCCGGGCGCAGCTCACCGAGTTCTTCTCCCCCGCCGACGTGGCCGCCGACGACGCCATGCAGGCCGAGCTGGCCGCGCTACGCGAGGACCTCGCCCCCGCCTGGCTGGCCGAGCCGCTGAGCGTCGAGGAGACCGCCGAGCGGCACGTCCGCCCGGCACTGCGGCAGGTCTTCGTCGACCTGGTCCGCGGGTCGGTCGCCGACTACCTGGCCCGCTTCGAGTTCCGCTCCGAACTGCTGGTCAGCATGTACGCCGTCACCGACGGCCTCTCCGGCCTCAACGCCGGCCCCGACGACCCCGGGACGGGCCACAACTTCCTCGTGCACAACATGTGCCGGCTACCCGGCTCGGGCGGCACCTGGATGATCGCCGAGGGCGGGATGGGCACCGTCTCGCGGACGTTCGCCGACGCCGCCCGCGCCGCCGGGGCGAGGATCCTGACCGGTACGCCGGTGAGCGCGGTGACCCTGGACGGCGGCGCGGCCAGCGGAGTGGTGTTGGCCGACGGTCGGCAGGTCAGCGCCCGGGTGGTGCTCGGCGCATGTGATCCGTACCGGCTGATGGAGCTGTTGCCCGACGGCGCGCTCCCGGCGCGACTCGGCGAACGGATGGCGGCGGTCCGCCGGCCCGGCACCACCCTCAAGCTCAACCTGGCGCTGCGCGGCCTGCCGCGCTTCTCCTGCCTGCCGGCCGACGCGCCGAGCCCGTTCGGGTCGACCATCCACCTGCTGCCCGGCTCCGCGTCGCTGGTCGGCGGCGACGCCCCATCGCCGATGACCGCGCTGCGCGACATGTGGACGGACGTGCAGGCCGGGCGGCTGCCGGCCGAGCCGACCATCGAGTGGTACCTGCACACCACCGTCGACCCGTCGCTCTCCGACGCCGCCGGGCACCACTCGTCGGCGCTGTTCGTCCAGTCGGTGCCCTACGCGCTGACCGGCACCACCTGGGACGCCGAACTGCCCGGCTACGTCGACCGACTCGTCGAGATCGTCGAACGGTACGCCCCCGGCACCGCCGACCTGATCGCCGACGCGGTGCCGCTGCCCCCGCCGGGCATCGAGGCGCACTTCGGCATCACCGGCGGGCACATCCACCACGTCGACAACACCGTCTCGTTCACCGACCGGATGCCCTACGCCACCGGCATCGACGGCGTGTACGCGGGCAGCGCCGGCTGCCACCCCGCCGGCAGCGTGATCGGCGCCGCCGGCCACAACGCCGCCCGCAAGATCCTCAAAGACCTGGGGCACTAACCAGCCCTACCCGCCCACCCCCGCCGCCCGCGCCCACCCCCGCGCCCGCCCCCGGCCGGCCGGCCGCGTCGGCCGGCCGCGTCGATCATGTAGTTGTGGTGGTGAACAGAGACGACTTAATGGGGAGAAACGGGCACCACAAGTTCATGATCGACGCGGGGGGCGGGGGCGGGGGCGGGGGCGGGGGCGGGGGCGGGGTTAGCTCAGGGCTTCGCCGGCGGGGGCGGGGGTTTCCGCGTCCACGCGGTGGGCTCTCACCTTGTGGCCGACGCTCGTCAGGCAGCGGCCGCTGGGCAGGTCGAAGCGCCAACCGTGCAGCTGGCAGGTGAGCTGGTCACCATCGACGATGCCGAAGCGGGTCAGATCCGCCTTCAGGTGCGGGCAGCGGCGCTGCACCACCCAGTCGCCCAACGTGATGTCCTCGGCGTCGGTGCTGCGCTCGTGCTCGTCGTACCAGCCCTCGGCGTACTGGAGACGCTCCTCGGAGAGGCACTTGAAGAACGCGTAGACGAACTCGTTGTACTGGCCGATCCGCGCCGCCGAGAACCGGCAGGACAGGAAGAGCGAGTTGACCCAGTCCACCTCGTCGATGAAGAGCAGGTGCTCGATCAGCGACCGCTCGGTCCGGAACCGGTACCGGACCTTCTCGTCCGCGTACGGCCGGACCTCCTTGCCCGGGAAGTCCACCACGATCGACTCGACGCTCTCGCCGTCGTACCCCACCAGGTCGAAACGGACCGGACCGCCGACCCCCTTGGCCAGGTAGATCGACTCGTCGAGCAGCGGCTCGATCCGGCGCTTCATCTCGCCGAGCACGTCCACCTCGGGGTGCCGCCAGGATGCCTTCTCCGCCTCGATGATCGGGCGCTTACGCTCCCGCATCTCCTCCAGGTGGGCGACCTTGTTGGCGAAGAACTCCTCGACCGGCACCGGGTGGGTGGTGCTGGCGCCCTCGGTGGTGACCTCGGCGACGCTGCCCGGCAGCAACACGATCCCGTTGGTGCCGCCGACCTTGGCGTACTCCGACAGGAACACCGACTGGTCGGGGAAGATGTTGCCCTCGTCGCCGAAGATGTCGTTGAACTGCCACAGCTCGTCGTCGAGGAAGCACGGCGGGCCGGCGATCGGGAAGACATGATCGGCCTTCAGGTCGTCGATGTAGCGCCAGGTCCGGTCGAACTGCCGGTCGCGCTTCTGCTTGCCGAACGCGGTCTTCGCCGCCTGCGGCAGTTCGTAGACCATCGGGTACCAGATGGCCCCGGAGAACTGCAGCAGGTGCGCGTGCACGTGCCCCAGCTCGGCGAAGACGCTCAGGTCGGTGGGGCGGGCGTCGTTCTGGTTCAGCAGCCGCACCCCGTCGTACTCGACC
Organism: Micromonospora sp. NPDC049662; assembly: GCF_040675055.1. NCBI lineage: Bacteria > Bacillati > Actinomycetota > Actinomycetes > Micromonosporales > Micromonosporaceae > Micromonospora > Micromonospora sp. NPDC049662. Next base: position 72,657 of record NZ_JBFAOC010000019.1, on the reverse strand, counting down.
CAGAGCGACGAGTCGCCGATCGGGCCGTCGGTGGGGCTGGTCAACGCCTGAATCATGATCTTCAGGCCGCCGGGCAGCTCCACGACCTGCTCGTTCGGCGCCTTCAGAAACTTGGTGAAGCCCAACGCCCGGAACTCGTCCTCCATCTCGGAGGTGGGGAACTCGGGAAGCAGGACCGTGGCGTCCTTCGAGATGTGGTCCCGCAGGTGCTTCGCGTCGAAGTGGTCCCGGTGCAGGTGGGAGACGTACAGGTAGTCGACCTGGCCCAGCGTCTCCCAGTCGAGCAGCGAATTGTCCGGGAAGGGGAACCACGAGGCGAAGTAGGCCGGATTGACCCACGGGTCGCACAGGATGCTGCCCGCGGCCGTGTCGATCCGCATGCTGGCGTGCCCGGTTCCGGTCACTCGCACCGCACAGTCCCCCTCAAACAGACAATCAGGTGTACGCCAAACGCTACCGGAGTGAGTCTGACCGCCACCCCTCGACGCCCGTAGAGCCGTCCGGCCTGGGCGGGCAGGGCTGTACGGCCGGGAAACCCCCACCGCACCGCCTCGGGCGGGAGGCGTGCCAGACTAACCAAAGATCCGATCGCGAGGGAAGGACCGACAGTGGCAGGAAGCGAGCCGGTAACGTCGCCGGACCAGCACAAGCCCGGGCACCGCAAGTCGGGGCGCATCGGCGCCGTGCTGTCCGCGCTGGCGCTGGTCGTCATGGCGTTCTGCGGCAACCACGAAGGCAGGGTCGAGGACATCTGGCTGGTCGGCCTCGCCGCGCTGCTGCTGGTCATCGTGATCGGCGATGCCGTGCTGCGCCGCAACGGTCTGCGCTCCTGACCCAGCCGTCCGCCGGTCGACCGGCCGAAAGACGTCGAGGGCCCGCCCCCACCCGGGGACGGGCCCTCGTTCGTGTACGCGTCCGGCTCAGCGCCCGAACAGGATGTCCTGCACGTCCTTGAGCGCCGCATCGACCTCGGCCTCGAAGTAGCCGCCGGGCACCAGACCGAACCGGAGCGTGTCCAGGTCCTTCGGGTCGACCGGCATCGGGTTGCGACGCTGCATGCCGCCGAGCAGGGAATCGAAGAACTGGTCCACCTGGTCCGGGTCGTACCCGCTGCCGAATCGACGGACCTGGAACCGGCGGCGGATCTGGTCGACCCGGTACAGGTCGCTACCGGGCGGGCCAGCCATCGGCGGACCACCCATCGGCGGACCGGCGACGGCGGGCGGGCCGGCCATCGGCGGACCGCCGATGCCCTGCTGCGGCATCGGGGGCGGACCGCCCGGGCCGCGCCGCAGGTCACGCAGGTCACGCTCGGGCATCCGGATCTCGGCCGTCATGTCGGCGCGGGCCCGCCGGCCGGCCTCGAAGCCGTCGAAGCGCGGCTCGTCCGGCTGCGGGTAGCCACCGGGCGCTCGCGGACCGTCGGGCGGGCCGTACCCACCGGGCATCCGCTGATCGTCCGGCGGACCGTACCCACCGGGCATCCGCTGGTCGTCCGGCGGACCGTACCCACCGGGCATCCGCTGGTCGTCCGGCGGACCGTACCCACCGGGCATCCGCTGATCGTCCGGCGGACCGTACCCACCGGGCATCCGCTGGTCGTCCGGCGGGCCGTACCCACCCGGACCGGCCGGCAGGCCACGCGGCGGCAGGCCGTGCCCACCCATCGGGCCGCCGGGCCCCATCTGGCCGGGACCCCCCGGGCCGGGACCGGGGCCACCAGGGCCAGGGCCGCGCTGCGCGTCGTAGCCACCCCGGGGGGCGTCGTACCCGCCGGCGAAGGCGCCGGTGGGCTCGTCGTACCGGCCGTAGCGGTCGGCCGGCGGACCGGCCTGGGCGGGCATCGGGCGGGGAGGCATCGGCTGCGGGACCATGCCGCCACGGTCGTCGCGCATCGGCGGACCCATCCGGTCCGGGGGACCCATCCGGTCACCCATCCGAGGATCGCCGCCGCGTCCGGCGCTGTTGCGCTCCTCCAACTCGGCCAGCTGTCGCTCGACGCGGTCCAGGTGCAGGTCAACCTGCCACTCGTCATAGCCGTTGAAGCGGACCCGGAAGACGACGTCGTGGACCTCCTGCGAGGCGACGGGCGCACCGACCTGTCGGCCGTCGAGCGTCGCCTCGACCCGGTCGAGGAAGGCGTCCACCTCGTCGACCTTGTATCCCCGGCGAACCGCCTTGCGCCGGAAACGCTGACCCTGACTCGCCACTATGTCTCCTGGTGTCGTTCGCCACGCCCGGTCACGCCGGTGCCTCGTCGGCGCGGTCGGTGAAGGTGTCGGTGTCCTCGGCGGCGGCGAGCTGGCCACACGCGCCGTCGATCTCGCGACCCCGGGTGTCCCGTACGGTGGTGGAGACTCCCGCGTCGCGCAAGCGCCGGACGAACTCCCGCTCGACCGGCTTCGGGCTCGCGTCCCAGCGGCTGCCCGGGGTCGGATTGAGCGGGATGAGGTTCACATGCGTCAACTTGCCGGCCAACAGCCGCCCGAGCAGGTCAGCTCGCCACGGCTGGTCGTTCACGTCCTTGATCATTGCGTACTCGATGGACACGCGACGGCCCGTCCGGGCGGCATAGTCCCACGCTGCGTCCAGCACCTCGGCTACCTTCCAGCGCTGGTTTACCGGCACGAGTTCGTCGCGCAGATCATCATCGGGCGCGTGCAACGACAGCGCAAGGGTCACAGAGAGGTCTTCGCTGGCCAGTCGGCGGATGGCCGGAACCAGGCCGACCGTGGAAACGGTGATGTGCCGCTGGGACAGGCCGAGCCCCTCGGGCGCGGGGCTGACCAGCCGACGGATCGCCGCGATGACCCGGTTGTAGTTGGCCAGCGGTTCGCCCATACCCATGAACACGACGTGCGACAGCCGCGGCGGTGAGCCGGCGACCGCGCCGGAGGCCGCCACCCCGGCCAGGTAGACCGCCTGGTCGACGATCTCGGCGGTGGACAGGTTGCGGGTCAGCCCGGCCTGGCCGGTGGCGCAGAACGGACAGGCCATGCCGCAGCCCGCCTGGCTGGAGATGCAGACCGTGACCCGGTCCGGGTAGCCCATCAGCACGCTCTCCACCAACGCGCCGTCGTGCAGCTTCCAGAGCGCCTTGCGGGTCGCGCCGTCGTCGCAGGCCAACTCACGCACCGGCGTGAGCAGCGTGGGCAGCAACTCGTCGGCCAGGCGCGCACGGGTCGCGGCCGGCAGATCGGTCATCGCCTGCGGGTCGCGTACCAGCCGCCCGAAGTAGTGGTTGGAGATCTGCTTGGCACGGAACGCGGGCTCGCCCAGCCCGGCGACCAGCGACTGGCGGCCGGCCAGGTCCAGGTCAGCAAGGTGCTGCGGTGGCATGGAGGCCCGGCGTGCGGTGGGGGCGTCCGAGATGGCGGGGATCAGCGGCAGACTCGTCATGGCCGGTCCAGTGTGTCACGCCTGCAGCGTTCGGCACCCGTCCGGAGGCGTCGAACCGGCCCCCAGCGTCGGTCGGCAGCGCTCCGGCCATGGTGACGCATGCCTCACCCCGCCACCGGCACGAAGATCACCAGCAACAGGTAGGCGGTCGGCACCGCGAACAGGATCGAGTCCAGCCGGTCCATCAGGCCACCATGCCCCGGCAGCAGGTTGCTCATGTCCTTGATACCGAGATCCCGCTTGATCATCGACTCGGCGAGGTCGCCGAGGACCGCCGCGCAGGAGACGGCCACCCCGAACACCGCGCCCCACCACGGGGCCAGGTCGAACATCAGCCACAGCAGCAGGGCGCTGCCCAGCGCCGCCGCGGTGACCGAGCCGGCGAACCCCTCCCAGGACTTCTTCGGGCTGATGGACGGGGCCATCGGATGCCGGCCGAACGAGACGCCGGCCGCGTACCCACCGGTGTCGGAGAGGACCACCGCGATCAGCGTGGCCAGGATGCGCAGCCGACCGTCGTCGGGGGCCGCCGCCAGCAACGCCGCGAAACCGGCGAGGAACGGCACGTAGACGGCGATCAGGGTGGCGGCGGTCAGATCCCGCTGGAAGCCGGCCGGGCCGTCACCCAACCGCCAGATCATCGTGCCGAGCACCGTCACCAACAGCCCGAGGCTGAGCGCGTCCGGGCCGGCGAACCAGGCCAGACCCACCGTCAGGACACCACCGGCGAGCAGCGGCACCAGCGGCGGGTGAGCGCCGCTGCGCCGAACCGCCCGAGCCATCTCCCAGATACCGATGGCGACGGCGGCGGCGATCACCGGCAGGAACGCCGGCGGATAGACGGCCAACGGCACCACGATCAGCGCGCCCAGGGCGAGGCCGACACCGATCGCCGCCGGCAGGTTGCGGCCGGCTCGTCCGGTACCCACCTGCTGCGTCGCCGGTCGGTCGACGCTGGCCCGTCGGCGTCCCTTCGGTCGCCGCCCCACCGGCGGCTCCGGGTCGGTGATCGGGTCGTCGTCCGGCAGGATCTCGGCGCCGATGGGCGCGAGCTGCGCCGTCGGGAAACCGGCAGCGTCGTCGAAGCGGGGCGGAACCTCACGGTCGTCGAAACGCGGTGGCACGTCACCGTCGTCGTAACGCTGACCGGCGCCGGGGTCGGCATAACGTGGCACCGCGTCACCCGTTGGCGGGCCGTCGCCGTAGCGGCCGGGGTGACCCCGGTCGTCGTACGGGTCGGGCTGGTTCCGATCGTCGTCGTAGCGATCCCGGTCGTCGAAGCGGTCGCGCCGGTCCCGGTCGTCGAAGCGGTCGCGCCGATCCCGGTCGTCGAAGCGGTCGCGGTCGTCCGGGAGGACCGGCCGGCCGCGCTCGTCGTACGGGTCCGCCGGGTGCGGATCGGCGTACGGCCGGGTGCGGGGCTCGGCGTACAACTCGGGCCCGGCGGCCGGCCGGCGGCTCCACTGGCCCGCCTCAAGCTCCTGCTCGGGCCAGGGCAGGGCAGCCGGGCGCTCGGGCCGGTCCCAGCCGCGCGGCTCGTTGGTGTAGGGGTCGGGGTGGGACATCACGCACCGCGACGCGGCACGAGTACCACCACATGACGCAAGGCCACAAGCATCCCCTACACGCGCGACTGTGTTCCGCTGGCTCGACCGCCCCGATGGTCGGTCGATTCCCGGTACGCACCGGCTGGTGGCCGGGAATCCTGACGAGCCTACTGCACCCGCCGCCGGGGCGAGGCGGACGATGGCACCCGTGACCGCCGGGCCCCTCCGGGTCACGGTGCGCAAGGGCCCGCGAGTCGCGTCGCCGTGCTGCCACGACGGCGGCGGGCGCACGGCGGCCTGAGCAACCCCGCCCGCCGCAGACGCATCGACGCCTATCCGACCGAGCATCCGGGCGAACAGGGGATGACCCGCAACACCCGTCGGTGGTCGGCTGTCGGGGTGCCGGCGTCCGCCGGCGGTCTCTACCACAGCAGCGGGGAAGGAACGTTCGTGCGCAGAATCAGCCTGGCGGTGCTGACGATGGCCGCCCTCGTCCTGACGGCGGCCTCACCGGCCACTGCGGCGACACCGAACGCCAGCATCAGGATCGACCACCGCACCAGCGAGATTTACCTGTACGACGGAAGTCCCGACGGCACCGGGCCGGCGTTCCCGGCCGCCACCGCCCGGGGAGAGGTGCGCAACTGCCCGACCGGCGTGTACTTCCTGTCGGCGTCGCTGACCCAGGACGGCCTGCCGACCTTCTGGGCCACCGGCGGCCTCGGCGCCGGCGAGATCGTCTGTGACGGCGGCACCGCCAGCATCTCGATGGGCTTCTACCGGGCCGACCCGGTACTGCATCCGGGTCGGGCCACCGTGCGCTTCGAACTGCACGACGCGTACGTCGGAACGACCCTGACCGAGACGACCCGGACCGTCCGGATCCCCCGCTGACGCTCGGACGGCGCGAGGCCCGTCCCCGGATCGGGGGCGGGCCTCGCATCGGCTGCTCATCCGGCGGACGCCGGGTCGGGCCTCAGACCTCCAGCAGCTCGGTCTCCTTGTGCTTGACCAGGTCGTCGATGTTGGCGACGTAGCGCTGCGTCAGGTCGTCCAGTTCCTTCTCGGCGCGGCGACCGTCGTCCTCGCCGGCCTCGCCGTCCTTGACGATCCGGTCCAGCTCCTCCTTGCCACGGCGGCGGACGTTGCGGATCGCCACCTTGGCCTCCTCGCCCTTGTGCCGGGCCACCTTGATCATGTCGCGGCGGCGCTCCTCGGTCATCTGCGGGAGCAGGATGCGCAGCTGGTTGCCCTCGTTGTTCGGGTTCACCCCGAGGTCCGAGTCGCGGATCGCCTTCTCCATCGCGTTGATCTGCGAGTTGTCGTACGGCTTGATGATGGCCATCCGCGGCTCGGGAACCGCGATGGACGCCATCTGGGTCAGCGGCGTGGGCGTGCCGTAGTAGTCGATGATGACCTTGGAGAACATGGCGGCGTTGGCGCGACCGGTGCGGATGGCGCCGAACTCCTCCTTGGCGTGCTCGACAGCACGCTCCATCTTTTCCTCGGCCTCGAGGAGGGTGTCGTCGATCACCGGTCTCCTCGCCTCCTTCTGTGCTCGTCGTGGGCTCTGCTGAAAGTCGTCAGGCTCAAGCGGTGATCAGGGTGCCGATCTTGTCGCCACCCACCGCGCGGATGATGGTGTCGTCACCCTGCGCGCCGAAGACCAGCATCGGCAGGCCGTTCTCCATGCAGAGGCTGAACGCGGCCGCGTCGGCCACCCGCAGGTTGCGGCGCAGCACCTCGGAGAAGGTGATCGAATCGAGCTTGCTGGCGGTCGGGTCGATCCGCGGGTCGGCCGTGTAGACGCCGTCCACGCCGTTCTTGCTCATGAGCACCACGTCGGCGCGGATCTCCAGCGCCCGCTGGGCGGCCACGGTGTCGGTCGAGAAGTACGGCATGCCGGCGCCCGCGCCGAAGATGACCACGCGGCCCTTCTCCAGGTGCCGGATCGCCCGCAACGGGATGTACGGCTCGGCGACCTGGGCCATCGTGATGGCGCTCTGCACCCGCGTCTCGATGCCCTCCTTCTCCAGGAAGTCCTGCAACGCGAGGCAGTTCATCACGGTGCCGAGCATGCCCATGTAGTCGGCGCGAGCGCGGTCCATCCCGCGCTTCTGCAGCTCCGCGCCGCGGAAGAAGTTGCCCCCTCCGACCACCACCGATACCTGCACGCCGCGGCGGACCACGGTGGCGATCTGGCGGGCGATGGCCTGCACGACGTCCGGGTCGACGCCGATCGCGCCCCCGCCGAACACCTCACCGGAGAGCTTCAGCACCACCCGGCGGGCCCGTCCGGGCGGCGGTGCCGTCGGATCGTCCATCGCCAGCGTCCGGTCACTCACAACCTGCGTCATCCGCCCCGCCTTCCCCACGCGCACGCCCCGGGCGACGCGTTACCGCGAACCTGCCGCTGCCGACCCTATGTGACGAGGAGGCCGCGGTGCCTGTCACGTACACCGGCGGCCTCCTCGTTCGACGTCTCCTGCCCACGGGCGCGCGTGGCGCCCGGTGGCGGCTCAGGCCTGGCCGACCTCGAACCGCACGAAGCGGGTCACCTCGATGCCGGCCTCGGCCAGCACCTGCTTCACCGACTTCTTGTTGTCGGCCACCGACGCCTGCTCGACGAGGACGTAGTCCTTGAAGAAGGCGTTCACCCGGCCCTCGACGATCTTCGGCAGGGCCGCCTCGGGCTTGTTCTCCTCGCGGGCGGTCTGCTCGGCGATGCGCCGCTCGGACTCGACGACGTCGGCCGGAACCTCGTCACGGCTGAGGTACTTCGGCCGCATGGCCGCGATCTGCATCGCGACGCCGCGGGCGTCAGCGTCGCCCGCCTCATCGCTCTTGCCGGTGTACGACACCAGCACGCCGACGGCCGGCGGCAGGTCCTGGGCCTTGCGGTGCAGGTAGACCGCGGTGGTGCCCTCGACCGTGGCGAACCGGTTGAGCACCAGCTTCTCGCCGATCTTGGCGGACTGCTCCTGGATCAGGTCCGCGACGACCTTGCCGTCCAGCTCGGAGGCGAGCAGCTCCTCGGCGTTGGTCACGCCGGAACGCTCGCCGTGCTCGACCAGCTGCTGGGCCAGCGCGATGAACGACTCGGTCTTGGCGACGAAGTCGGTCTCGCAGTTGAGCTCGAGCAGGGCCTTGCCGGAGTGGGCGACCAGACCGTTGGCGGCCGTACGGCCAGCCCGCTTGCCGACGTCCTTCGCGCCCTTGACGCGCAGGATCTCGACGGCCTTGTCGAAGTCGCCCTCGGCCTCGGTCAGCGCCTTCTTGCTGTCCATCATGCCGGCGCCGGTGAGGTCGCGGAGCTTCTTGACGTCCGCGGCGGTGATTTGGGACATGGCTCTCTCTTCGGTGTTGAGTCGGCGTGTGGATGGTCAGAGGTGCCGGTTACCCGGAATCGGGCCGAACGTGCCCGTCGTACCGTCGCCGCCCGCCGTCCGCGAAAACGGACGGCAGGGCGGCGACGATGCGATCACTCCGCGGCGGCGGCCGCCGGCTGCTCGGTGGCGGCCTGCGCCGGCTGCTCGGCGGCGGCCGGCTGCTCGGTGGCGGCGGGCTGCTCGGCGGCGGCAGCGGCCGGCTGCTCGGCCGGGGCGGCCGACTCGTCAGCCTTCTTCGGCTCGAGCAGCTCGCGCTCCCACTCGGTCAGCGGCTCGTCGCTCGCGACACCCTCGGGCTTCTCGTCGTTGCCCCGGCGACGGCCGGAACGCGCGATCAGACCGTCCGCGACGGCGGCGGCGACGACCTTGGTCAGCAGCTCGGCCGAGCGAATGGCGTCGTCGTTGCCCGGGATCGGGAAGTCGACCTCGTCCGGGTCGCAGTTGGTGTCGAGGACGGCGATCACCGGGATGCCCAGCTTGCGGGCCTCGTCGACGGCGATGTGCTCCTTCTTGGTGTCGACGATCCAGACCGCGGCCGGCAGCTTCTGCATGTCCCGCAGACCACCCAGCGTGCGGGTGAGCTTGATCTTCTCGCGGGAGAGCTGCAGGGTCTCCTTCTTGGTGTAACCGGCGGCGGTGCCGCTCAGGTCACCAAGGGCCTCCAGCTCCTTCATCCGCTGGAGCCGCTTGTACACCGTCTGGAAGTTGGTCAGCATGCCACCGAGCCAGCGGTGGTTGACGTACGGCTGACCGACCCGGGTCGCCTGCTCGGCGATGGCCTCCTGGGCCTGCTTCTTGGTACCGACGAAGAGGATGCTGCCACCCTCCGCGACGGTCCCACGCACGAACTCGTACGCCTTCTCGATGTAGTCGAGAGTCTGGCGCAGGTCGATGATGTAGATGCCGTTGCGCTCGGTCATGATGAAGCGCTTCATCTTCGGGTTCCAGCGCCGGGTCTGGTGCCCGAAGTGGACACCGCTCTCCAGCAGCTGACGCATGGTCACGACGGCCATGGTGTGGGTACTCCTCAAGATCCCTGGTTGTCACGCCCGGCCGGTGGCCGGGCGTCCTGGCGCCTGGTCGCCGGCCCATGGTGGACCCGACCAAGATCGGGACCAGGGAGGCCGTCGCTACACGACGATTCGTGAAGAGGGCGCGCGAGGTCGACCGCGCGAGGCGGTCGCCAGTTGGCCAGTGTACGCCCCTCCCCGGTTTCGGCGTGCCGGGGTGCCGCGCCGCCGGACAAGATCGCGCTAGTTCCGGGAAATAGTGGCCTCCGCGTCACCAGAGGCCACTATTTCCTGGTTGTTGCGTGGATCATCGGCCGCGCCGGGCCGACGGCGGATCGGCCGCGCCGGGCGGACGGCGGACCGGCCGCGCCGGGCGGACGGCGGCGGCGGGTCAGCCGGCGGCGAGCGCCGCGGCGACGAAGAGCACCAGGCCGACGGTCAGGTACGCCGTGGGAGGGCGCAGCCAACCCCGGCCGCTGTCGGAGAGCGCGAGTCCGCCCGTCCTGAGCCCGTACAGCCCGGTTGCGAAGATCGGCAGCCCGGCGACCAGGCAGATACCCACCACGACGTTGCCCGCGTCCACCGGGTCGCCCGTCACACCGGCCAGCAACACCCGCAGCGCGGGGATCTCGAAGATCAACGTCAGCAGGGCGAAGAGGGCCGCCAACGCCGGCCGGCGGGTCCGGTAGACCCCGTCCGGGGCTGGGGGGTACGCCGGCGCGTCTCCCCCGCCCAGGTCGGGGCGGGGGCCGATCCCCGGCATCGGGCCGGTCGGCATATCCAACGGATGCGGGTGCTCCCCGCTGCCGCCCCGGGTCGGCTCGACGATCGGGTAGCCGGCGAGCGGGGCGGGCCGGCTCTGCTCGGCCAGCGGGACGGGCTGGCTCTGCTCCCCGGGCAGGCCGGGGCCACCGAGCAGCGCGACCGCCGGCCCGACGTCCGCGGTGGGGGCCGGGCCGACGTTGCTGCCGGTCACCAGCCCGGCGTCCCGGGCGCTGGCCATTCCGGCGTCCCGGGCGGTGTCCGGCGTCGTCATGGTCAGTGGCTCTCGGGCGGCCCGGCGGCCGGGCAGCTCACCAGAGATCTCCGAGGGGTCCCGATCCGCCCTGCGTGAGCGGGTCGGCCGGTAGCCGTCCGCGTCCGTGCGGACGTCACCCAGCGGATCGGGGACACGCCCGAAATCTGCCCCGCCGACCCCCAACCGCCCCGGCTGCGCGTCGACGACACCGAACCGCCCGGAGTCCGGTTCCGGGGCACCCCCGAAGCGGACCGCGTCCACCGCGCCGAAACGACCCGAGTCCGGTTCTGACGCGCCGCCCAGGCGGGTCGGGTCGGGCTCGCGGCGTCGGCCGACTCCGGTGTCCTCGACGGAGCGGGCGTCCTCGACGCCGCGCTGCTCGGGGATCTCGCCGTCGCGGTATCGCGGTTCACCCGCGCCGCGCCACTCGGGCTCGCCGTACCCGCGCCCCCGCTCGTCGGGGTACCAGCGCGACTCCTGATCTTCCGGAAAGCTCCGTCGTCCGTCCACGTCAGGCACCGTATGCGACGGGCCAGGCCCGCGCCATTTGGCCCCGGCCGGGTTGATCGACACCAATTGGCGCCGTAGCACAGCAGGGGCTTGATCGTCCGGTCGTCCACAGAGCGACCGTCATCCACAGGCGGGCGCTCTCGGGGTCGCGGCCCTCGTGCCCCGAGGGGCACCGTCGCGGCCATGACGAAGCGGAACCAGGCGGTCGGCGCGTACGGCGAGCGGTGCGCCGCCCGGCACCTGAGCGAGGCGGGACTACGCCCGATCGTCCGGAACTGGCGCTGCCCGGAAGGCGAGATCGACATCATCGCCTGGGACGGGCCGGTGCTCGCGTTCTGCGAGGTGAAGACGCGTCGGGGCGACGCGTTCGGCTCACCGGCCGAGGCGGTCGTACCCGCCAAGGCCCGCCGCCTGCGCGGTCTCGCCGCACGCTGGCTCGCCGAGACCGGCACGAGCGCCGACGAGGTGCGGTTCGACGTGGTGTCGGTACGTCTGCCCGACACCGGTCCCGCGCGGATCGACCACCTCAAGGGCGCGTTCTGAGATGCGCCGACGAACGGGGGACGCGTCATGAGCTACGCGAAGGTGCTCTGCGTGGGGTTGGTCGGCGTCACCGGCCACCTGGTCGAGGTTGAGGCGGACCTCGCCGCCGGCCTGCCGGCGGTGGTGATCTCCGGCCTGCCGGACACCGCCCTGCACGAGGCCCGCGACCGGGTCCGGGCCGCCGTCGTCAACTCCGGTCAACGGTGGCCCAACCGGCGCATCACGCTGAACCTGCTGCCCGCGACGCTGCCGAAGTTCGGCTCGGCATTCGACCTGGCCATCGCCGCCGCGCTGCTGGGCGGCTCCGGCGAGCTGCCACTGCTGCCACTGGAGAACGTGGTGATCCTCGGCGAGCTGGGCCTGGACGGGACGGTCCGGCCGGTACGCGGCGTGCTGCCGATGGTCGTCGCGGCGGCACGGGCGGGTATCCAGCGCGTGATCGTGCCGACCGACAACGCCGCCGAGGCCGCCGTCATCCCCGGCGTCCGGGTACGGGCGGTGGACACGCTGCACCGGCTGGTCACCTTCGTCCGTGACGGCAGCCCGCTGATCGAGCCACCGACGGACACCCCGGCGCCGATCACCGGCGGCCCCGACCTCGCCGAGGTCGCCGGACAGCAGATGGGCCGGCGCGCGTTGGAGGTCGCCGCGGCGGGCGGGCACCACCTCGCGTTGCTGGGCCCGCCGGGGGCCGGCAAGACCATGCTGGCCGAGCGGCTGCCGTCGCTCCTGCCGGAGCTGGACGACGACGCGGCGCTGGAGGTGACCGCCCTGCACTCGGTCGCCGGGCTGCTGCCACCGGGTGGTCGGCTCCTGCGTCGTCCGCCGTTCCAGGCGCCGCACCACACGGCGACCGTCCCTTCGCTCGTCGGCGGCGGTTCCGGGCTGGCCCGCCCCGGCGCGGTGTCGCTCGCCCACCGCGGGGTGCTCTTCCTCGACGAGGCCCCCGAGTTCAGCAAGGGCGCGTTGGAGGCGCTGCGCCAGCCGCTGGAGCACGGCCGCATCCAGCTCAGCCGCAGCGGTGGCGGCACCGAGTACCCGGCCCGGACGCAGCTGGTGCTGGCCGCCAACCCGTGCCCGTGCGCCAAACCGTCCGGCGACGCGTACTGCGAGTGCACGCCGGTGGCCCGCCGCCGCTACCTGGGCCGGCTGTCGGGGCCGCTGCTCGACCGGATCGACGTGCAGGTGCGGCTGATGCCCGTACGGGCGGCGGAGCTGATGGCGTCCGGAGGTGACGTCGAGTCCTCGGCCACCGTCGCCGCCCGGGTCGCGGCGGCACGCGGCGCGGCGGCCACCCGTTGGGCCGGCCTCGGACGGCGACTCAACGCCGAGGTGGACGGCCCGTTCCTGCGCCGCCCGCCCTGGCGACTACCGGCGCTGGTCACCGCCGAACTGCGCGCCCGGCTCGACTCCGGCTCGCTCTCGGCGCGCGGCTTCGACCGGGTGATCCGGATGGCCTGGACCATCGCGGACCTGGACGGACGGGATCGGCCCGACCGTGAGGACGTCCGAGAGGCGACCCAGCTACGGACAGGAGAGACGGCATGAGCGCCGACGAGCAGAGCAGGCTGGCCCGGGTGGCGCTGACCTGGCTGGCCGAGCCCGGCACCCGCGTGGTGCACGCGCTGGTCGAGCAGCTGGGGCCGGTGGCGACGCTGGATCTGCTGCTCGACGGCGGCAGCCCCGACCGGCGGCTGGCCTCCGCCGTGACCGCCCGGATGTCGACCGGCGACGCCCGCGCGGCGGCGGACGAGGCCCTGGACCGGGCGGATCGACTCGGCGCGCGTCTGGTCACCCCGGACGACGACGAGTGGCCGGCCCGGGTCGCTGATCTCGGCACGCTGCGGCTCCCCGACCTGACCCGTCGCGTGGACGTGGAGACCGCCCCACCGCTGTGCTTCTGGGTACGCGGCGCGTGGCCGCTCGGTGAGGCGTTGGAGCGCTCGGTGGCCGTGGTCGGCGCGCGGGCGGCCACGGCCTACGGCCAGCACGTGGCCACCGACCTCGGGTACGGGCTGGCCGAGCGGGACTGGACGGTCGTCTCCGGTGGCGCGTTCGGGATCGATGCCGCCGCCCACCGGGGCGCCCTCAACGCCGAGGGCCGCACCGTGGCGGTGCTGGCCTGCGGGGTGGACCGGCCGTACCCGATGGGCAACACCGCCCTCTTCGACCGGATCGCCGACACCGGGCTGCTGGTCAGCGAGTGGCCGCCGGGCGCCGAGCCACTGCGGCCCCGGTTCCTGATCCGCAACCGGGTGATCGCTGGCGGCACGCTGGGCACCGTCGTGGTGGAGGCGTCGGCGCGCAGCGGAGCGACGCAGACCGCCCGGCGGGCCATCTACACCGGTCGGGTGGCCATGGTGGTACCCGGGCCGGTGACCTCGGCGATGTCCGTCGGCGCGCACGAGTTGCTGCGCGAGAACGAAAAGGCCCGACTGGTCACCGGTGTCGCACACGTGCTCGATGAGGTGGGCCGGATCGGCGCGGACCTGGCCCCGCTGGCCCGCGGCCCGCAGCGGCCGACCGACGACCTGGACGACGACGCCCGGTCGGTGCTGGAGGCGTTGCCCCGCCGGGGCGCACGGGGGGTGGACAAGCTCGCCGCCCGCGCCGGTCTGGACGTGCGTACCGCGCTACGCAAACTGTCCCTGCTCGAAGAACTGTCCATGGTGGTACGACGTGACGACGGCTACGCCCTCGCCCCGGTCGACAAACCCAAGGGTCCGGCCGACCGCCGGTAGACGCGGACGCCGACGTGGCCGGCGGAGCACAACCCTCGGCCGTACGCTGGTGCCGTGCCTGCTGCCAGCGAAGGTGCGCGTGCCGCCCGGCGGACCGCATCGGTGACGCCGCGAGAGGCGCGGCGGCCGTGAGCCGGTCCGCCCGGGGCACCCGGGCCACTCATCAGAACCTGCCACCGCCGCTGCGGGACGCGGTCGACGACTTCGCCAGGCACCTTTCCCAGGTTCGCAACCGGTCGGCGCACACCGTCCGCGCGTACGTCACCGACGTGGTCGCGCTGCTCGACCACGCGGTGCGGATGGGTTGCCGCGACCTGGGCGAGGTCGACCTGTCGGTCCTGCGGAGCTGGTTGGCCCGGCAGCGGACCACCGGCGCCGCCCGTACGTCGCTGGCGCGCAGAGCCGCCTCGGCACGGGCGTTCAGCGCGTGGGCACACCGCGCCGGGTTGCTCGCCGCCGACGTGGGGGCCGCGCTGGCCAGCCCTCGCGCGCACCGGGAGCTGCCCGGCGTCCTGCGCGCCGACCAGGCCACCGCGCTGCTGGAGGCGCCGACCCGGCACCCGGCAACCGCACCCGGCACGCCCACGACAGGATCGCCCGCAAACGGCACGCCCGCGACGGGGTCCGCCCCCGGCGGGGAGCCCACGACGGACGGAGCCACCGACGCGGCGGTGGCGCTGCGCGACAGGGCGCTGCTGGAACTGCTCTACGCCACCGGCGTACGGGTCAGCGAGGCGTGCGGGCTGGACGTCGAGGACGTCGACCACGCCCGGCGCGTGATCCGGGTGTTCGGCAAGGGCCGCCGCGAGCGGTCGGTGCCGTACGGCGTGCCGGCGCAGCGGGCGCTCGACGAGTGGCTGCGGCGGGGCCGCCCCGCGCTGGTCGCCCCGCACTCGGGCGACGCGCTGCTACTCGGGGCCCGCGGCGGTCGGCTCAACCCGACCACGGCGCGTCAGATCGTCGGCGGGTACGCCGAGGCCGCCGGCCTGCCCCGGACGAGCCCGCACGGGCTGCGCCACTCCGCCGCCACCCACCTGCTGGAGGGCGGCGCGGACCTGCGCGCCGTGCAGGAACTGCTCGGGCATTCGTCGCTGGCCAGCACGCAGATCTACACCCACGTGTCGGTAGAGCGGTTGCGCGCCGCCTACCGCCAGGCGCACCCCCGCGCCTGATCACTGGCGGGCCGGTCGGACCACCCGACGGTTACGATCATCCGGTGAGCGTCCCGCAGCCTCCCGAGCCGATTCCGGGCGCCCGCCTGCTGTTCTCCCTGGACCCGGCGGTCAGCCACCTCAACCACGGCTCGTTCGGCGCGGTGCCGATCGGCGTGCAGCGCGCCCAGCAGCGACTGCGCGACGAGATGGAGGCCAACCCGCTGCGCTTCTTCACCCAGGGGCTCGTCGATCGGCTCGCGCACACCCGGCGGCACCTCGCCGGGTTCCTCGGCGCGGACCCGCAGGGCAGCGCGCTGATCGGCAACACCACCACCGGCGTCGCCGTGGTGCTCCAGTCGATGGGCCTGCGACCCGGCGACGAGATCGTCAGCACCGACCACGGGTACGGGGCGGTGAGTCTGGCCATCGGGCGGGAGTGCCGCCGCACCGGCGCGGTCAGCCGGGTGCTGCCGATTCCGCTGGACGCCGGCGACGAGCAGATCGTGCAGACCATCCGGGCCGGCCTGCGCCCGGGACGGACCCGGCTGCTCGTCGTCGACCAGCTCACCTCGGCCACCGCAAAGCTCTTCCCGACGGCCGCCATCGTGGCGGTGGCCCACGAGAACGGTGTGCCGGTCCTGGTGGATGCCGCGCACGCCCCCGGGATGCTCGCCATCACGGTCGCCAGCATCGGCGCCGACTTCTGGGCGGGCAACCTGCACAAGTGGGGGTACGCGCCGCGCGGCACCGCCCTGCTGGCGGTCGCCCCGCAGTGGCGCGAGCGGATCGAGCCGCTGGTGGTTTCGTGGGAGCAGGAGTCCGGCTTCCCGGCCCGGGTCGAATGGCAGGCCACCCTCGACTACACCTCGTGGTTGGCTGCCCCCGCCGGGCTGTTCACGCTGCGCAGCCTCGGTGTCGACCGGGTACGGGAACACAACGCCGCGCTCGCCGCGTACGGCCAGCGGGTGGTGGGGGACGCTCTGGGGGTGCCCCCCGCCCAACTGCCCGACCCCGGCGGACCGGGGGTGTCGCTGCGTCTCATCCCGCTGCCGGCCGGGACGGGCACCACGATCGACGCGGCGCGGGCGTTGCAGACGCGCATCGGCGAGCGGCTCGCCGCCGAGGTGGCGGTGATGAGCTGGAACGGCCGTGGGTGGCTGCGACTCACCGGCCAGGTCTACAACGCCGCCGACGAGTACGAGCGGCTGGCCACCCGGTTGCCGGCGCTGCTCGCCCAGCGCTGACCCCGCGCACCGGGTCGAGCGGGAGGAGCCGCACCGGGCCGAGGCCGAGCAGGGCGAGCGGGTCCAGGTACTCCGCACCTCGGCGCAGGCCCCAGTGCAGGCACGCGTCGGCCGGGCAACCGGGGTGGCCGGGCAGCAGTTCGCCCAGCGGCGCTCCTGCGGCGACCGCCTGACCGGGGCGTACCCCGGGTCGCACGGGCTCGTGGGTGGTTCGCAGCCCTCCGGCATGCCCCACGGTGACCACCGGTCGGCCGGCCACCAGACCGACGAAGAGGACGGTGCCCGGCCCGGCGCTGCGGACCACGGTTTGAGCCGAGGCGGCCAGGTCGACGCCCCGGTGGCCGGACAGCCACGGCTCAGGTGGCGGGTCGAAGCGGCGCACCAGTCGCGGTGGCCCGTCGAGCGGCCAGCGGAAGCGCTCGGTGGGAGCGGGAGGCTCGAACGCGATCGGCACGGTCGGCGTCGGTGGCAGACCGGGCACCGACGCGACAAGTACCGCAAAACCGCAGAGCTGCACGATCAGAGCGAGGGGGAACGCCGCGCAGAGCAGCACGGTACGGAGGTTCGAGCCGAGACGGGTGGCGGATGGCGATCGCATGCCGGCAGCCTCGGCCCGGGGCCGGGTCGTCCGCCAGCCCGGCCAGCGAAGCTGTGGACAACAGACGGCCCTGTGGACGACCACCCGGAGGCGCCGATGATCTGCTATGCCGCGCTGGGGAGCTGCTGTGCGTGCCGGGCTCGCCGAGGCGTCGGGTAGGCCCTTTCACCTACCCGACATCCTCGGACGAGCCCGGGTCAGCTCACCACCACTGTTCGTTGGAACCGGTTTCGTAGTCGTACTCCTCGACGTGGTCCCACTCCACCCCGGTCAGCCTCTGATAGGCGTTCGAGGGGACGTCGAGGATCGAATCCGCGTGCGCGGCCTCGACGGTGGTGAAGCGGGTGAACGCCGCCGGATCGGCCAACACGGCATCGAATGCCGCGGGCCCCGCCACCACCACCGCGCAGCGCGCGTACAGGAAGCCGTCCTCAGTCAGTTGATCAGCGCCCGGTGGGACCGCCTGAGCGAGCACCCGACGGTCCAACTGATAGAGCTTGAAGGCGAGCGTCTCAGCAAAATCGATGATCCGCTCCACCGGCTCGTCCGACAGCATGGAGGTCAACCGCTCGTACGGCCGGTCGTCCTGGACTTCGGGCTGGCCGCCGAGCACCGCCACGAGCCGCCAGAATTCCTCGTCTGCAAGCATCGAAATCCTCAACCAATCGTCGACCAGGTCGAACTAGTGCCAGTTCTTGTTTCCGTCAGGGCGTTTTCCGAAGATCCGGAAGAAGCCTCTGATCAGTCGTGTTTCTATAGCCTTTGCCCGCCGCTTACCCGGGATGCCGCGCCGCAGGTACTTAGCGGTGTACTTGTCATTCGGATTCTTGCGGTTGAGCTTCCTGAGCTGTTTCGGAAGCCGGTCACCCTTTCCTTCGCCGTACCTGTACACCTCGCCGTTCTTGTCGATTCGGTAGACGTAGTGGGGGCAGGAACAGTCGAGTGAGTTGCCGTGTTTACCGCACGCGCTGACGTTGTGCGCCAACACGTCGACACCGTCGACCCGGACAGCGTACGTGTGCACATCCCCGACGTTGAGGTTGTACACGGTCTGTGCCGGCACCCAGCCACGGTCCACAACAGAGGCCACCTGCACCGTCGTTCCGTTGGCGGCGCGTAGCCGATCGCCGGCCCGCACCTTCTCGGCGAACGTCCAGCCCACGCCCTCCACCCACAGCGGGTGCTCAGCCGTAGCCTCCAGCGCCCCGCCCTGACCCTCGTCGAGGTCGATGTCGATCAGGTGCTTCGCGCCAACGCCGTCGATCACGGCGAGGACGGGCTTGGCCTCGGCCACGCCAGTCGTGGGATCGACCGCCATGACCCAGTCGCCCAGTTGAACGTCCGAGATGGGCAGCGATGACCCGTCCGCCATCAACACCTGGGTCTGCGGCGTGAAGGAGTTACAGCGACTTCGATGCCTGCCCTTGTACAACCGTCGTGCCCGGCTGGCCTTGCGGGCCTTCTGGGCGGCCCTCGCGGCACCGACGGCGAAGCGGGCTCCGCGGACCGCCGCGCCCGCCCCCACGGTCGCGGCCAGCGCGCCGCCGATGGCCCAGGCAGCCTCCCGCCAGTTGCCGGTGGCGGCGTACGAGACCGCGGAGACCACCCCGGCGATGGTGCCGATCGGCCCCGGGATCATCGACGCGTAGGACGCGACCTTGGCGACCTTGGACAGGCCCTTCTTGATGCTGCCCCAGCCGAACTTGCCGTCCAGGTCGGTGCAGTTGACCGGGTCCCCGGCGCAGTAGTCGTAGGCGGTGGCGTTTCCGCCGTCGACCGGGTCGACCTGGAGGAACCGCCCGATCCCCGGCGAGTAGAGGCGGACACCCATGAGGATGACGTCGCCCACCGCGTCGCCGGAGCGCTGCTTGCCGCCGAGCCAGCCGTACCGCTGGTCGGCCTGCCCCGCCACCGGCACACCGAACTCGTCGTAGTCGAGGAACTCGGGCTCCAGCAACGCCGTGTCGATCGTGGCGGCCACGTCGCCGTGCAGGTTCAACAGCTGCAGCCGGACGTCTCCCGCGTCGGAGGTGGTGGCTGCCAGGTCACCGTCGGGGCCGGACACGTTGCGGGTGTAGCTGCCCAGCGTGGTGTCCTCGATGATCCAGCGGGGCTCGTCGGAGTCGTCGCCGTAGTGGTTCAGCTTGGAGGTGGCGTTGACCCAGTTGCCGTCGACCATGGTCTCGGTGGTGAACGCCCGGAACCGGTGCGCGGGGTCCAACGTCCAGCTCTGGCGGGAGTCCCCGAGTTGCTGCCGTTGCACCAGATCGTTCGCGAAGTACGCGTTCGTCAGGCCGTCCGGCATGGTGGTGGTCCGCCCGAAGGCGTCGTAGACGTAGCCGGCGTCGGTGAGCCGGTCGGCGGTGTCGTAGCTGTGCGTGCCGGACACCGGGGTGCCGGTCTCGTCACACGTACCGTCGGCTGCCGGCGCGTACCGCGAGTTCCCGGTCCGGTTGGTCCGGTCGTCGTAGGTGTAGGTGCGGGTGACGCAGCCGTCGGTGATGGCGCTGTCGTGCTGGGCACGTGTCAGTCGGCCCAGCCGGTCGTAGCGGTAGGCCTTACTGCCACCGGTGTAGGTGTGGTTCACCCACTGACCGGCGGTGTTCTCCTGGACCGACTCGGAGTAGATGACCTCGTTGTCGGAGTCGCGGGTGTAGGTCCGCTCCACCGGCTGGAGGTTCGCGTCGAGCCGGTCGGTCCGGGTCAGCCCGCCCGGGTACTTCAGCTCGGTGAGTTGGCCGTCCGGGGAGTACTTCGCCGAGAACGTGCCGGCGACGCTGTCGGTGACGCTGGTCAGCAGGCCGCGGGGCTCCGCCGCACGGTCGTAGGCGAAGGTCGAGTACCCGGTGGGGTCGGAGACCTTCACCGACTTGCCGAACCTGTCGAACTCGTTGGTCGTCGTGCCGCCGTCGGCGTCGGTGTAGGACGCCAGCCGGCCGAGCAGGTCGTACTCGCGGGTGACCGTCGAGGTGCCCATCGTGGTGACGGTGACGTCGCCGGACGTCGGGCTGTAGGCGGTGGTCACCGCCGGCACCGGTGCGCCCTCGTCGGAGCTGACCTGCGTGCTGGTCACGCGGGTGGCCGCGTCGTACTGGGTGGTGGTCGTGCGGGTCTTGCCGTTCGACGTCTCGGACACCACGGCCTCGTCGCCGTACCGGGTGTAGGAGTTGATCCTCCGCACCGGCAGGTTGGTGGTCATCCGAGCCGGATCGTGCCCGGTGACGGCTCCGACCGCCCGGGTGACGCAGGGCTCGCCGGCCCACTCGGGCCGGTTGCCGCACGCGCCGTCCTGAGCGTTGGCCCCGGTCGAGTAGTAGATGACCTCGGTAGCCATCGCGTCCGAGCCGGTGGAGCCGATGCCCCAGGACTTGAGCACCTGACCGCTGGCGTTGCGGACCACGTACGCGGTCAGGTTCTGCCCGCCCGCTCCGGCGTCCGCGATCACCTTCGTCGGGGACTTCAACGTCCAGCCGGACACGCCGCCGTACTCCGCGTCGTAAGCGTTCTTCGACACCCGCACGTCGGCGTCCGGATAGCCGACGATCTGCGCGCCTTCACTCTCCGTGGTCACCAGGTGGTAGGTGGCCCCGTCGGGCTTGCCCTCGTCGTACTTGTTGACGGCGTGCGACCGTCCGATCACCGTCGCGCCGGCCGGGATCGCCTCCAGCGGGCCGGTGCCGTCCGGATCGGCGAGGGGGTTCTCCAGTACCACCGTCGAGGTGGGCCCGACGGATTCGAGGAGGTCGACACCGTCGGTGCTGTACGTGTTGATGGTGGAGAGCGCCAGCGCTCTGCTGGCGGTGTCCGAGCCGGCCAGGCCCAACTCGTCGAGGTAGCGAGCGGAGCCCTGGAACGTGCCGAGGGCCAGTTCCCGGTCGGTGGCCTCCAGGCTGCGGACCACGTTGCCGAACCTGTCGTACTCGGCGGTGTCGAGGTGGCCACCCGGACTGGCCGTGTTGACCTCCTGTCCCCCGGCGTTGAGGTAGTGCACGGTGGCGTACGGGTAGCCGTTGCTACCCGGGCTGGCCGGGGTGGCGGCGTTGCGGCCGGGGTTGTCCTCGGGGCCGAACACGGCGGTCGCGTCGGTGGGCAGGTCGACCTGGCCCCACGTGGAGATGGCCGCCGAGTTCAGGTCGTACGGACCGCCGAGGGACCTGGCCAACGGCACGTTGTAGACGACGTTCGTGGCGACCTCACCGTCGGTGGCGGTCTTGGAGCCCTGCTGGAGCGCGGCCCGGCGGACCTTCAGCAGCCGTCCGGTGTTCTCGTCGCCGGAGAGGCGGGTGACCTGCTGGTCGGTGAGCGCCTTCCCGTAGACGCGGACGTCGTCGACTTCGCCGTCCCAGATGTTCGAGGCGGCACCGGCCCACTTGGCCCGGCCGATCACGTAGGCGCCGCCGGCGTTCCAGCCGCCGGTGGCCGCGGTGGTGCTCTGCAACACGCCGTTGACGTAGAGCTTCATCTTGGCGCTGGCGGTGTCGTAGACGCCGGTCAGGTGGGTCCACTTGCCCGCCACGGCGGTGCTGTTCGCGATGGCCCGAACCGGGGTCGCGCTGTCGCTGTCCGAGGTCACCCGCGAGAACGCGAACTTGTCCTCGGCGGCGACGTAGTTCAGGAACAGGCCGCTGGTCCGGGAGCCGTCCTTGGACACCGCGGTGCGGTTGACCGACTTGTCCTTGATCCGCACCCAGGCGGAGACGGTGTAGGAGGCGGTGTTGGACAGGGCCGTGCCGGCGACGCTGATCTGCTGGCCGGTGCCGCCGGTGAACACCGAGGCCCGGTCGGCCGGGTTGTCCGGGTCGTTGCCCTGCCCCCAGGAGACACCGCTGGCCATGGTGCCGTTGCGGCCGCTGCCGGAGGAGTCGGCGACGGCGGTGCCCGAGCCGGCGTCGAGGTCCCAGCGCAGTGCCGCGGAGTCGACGTCCGGGTTGCCGTAGTCGAAGTTCCACGGCAGCTCGCCGGACGGGGTGACCTTGGTGACCCGGCCGCCGCCGTACTCGTAGGTGGTCTTCAGCGCCGGGGTGGCCCGGGGGTCCCACACCTCACGGAGTTGGCCGAGGTCGTCGTACGCGTATCGGGTGACCTGGGTGGCGGTCGTCGCCGAGGTGTCCGGGTCCCAGGCCCAGAGCTTCACTCCGGAGACCCGGTCGGTGTAGTCGCCGAACACCGTCTGGCTCAGTCCGGATGAGGTGGTGGTGGCGTACTCGTACTCCAGGACCTCGCAGCCCCGCGCCGGTACGGCGGTGGTGCAGTGGTTGGTGTCGTCGACGCCCGGCTCGGCCGGGTTGATCACCTTCTTGAGCAGCAATCGGCTGCCGGTCGTGTCATAGATGTAGCGGGAGGTGGTGTCGGACTCCGGCGTCCAGGACGACGTGGCCGCCCAGACCCCACCCTGCGAGGTGAACTCGGTGACGGTGCCGTCCAACTCCGACAGCCGGTAGGCGGTGGTACCGACCTTGGTCAGCACCATCCCCTCGGAGCCCGGCTCCGGTGTGAAGGTCACGCCGTCGGTGTTCTTGGCGAAGGTGATCCAGCCGCCACCGATGCCGTTGACCCTGGCCAATGACGGTTCGGGCAGCGTCACGGTGCTGTACTCGATGTCCGCTGCGCCGCCGGTCGCGCCGCCGGTCCAGGCCGGGCCGAATGGGGCGATGATCTCGGTGAACGACAGGTTGTCCCAGTAGACCTTGCGGCCGGAGCCGCCCTGCATGCCGTTGTAGAGCCGGAAGAACGCCTCGGACGCGCCGGCCGGGACGGTCATGTCGAGCGACAGCTCCTGCCAGCCGTCGGTGTAGGCGGCCATCGCCGAGGAGGTCTCGGTGTAGGTGCTGCCGGTCTTGGTGAGGCCGACGATCCGCAGGCCACGCTGGGCGTAGGCCGGCACCAGCCCGGTCGCGCCCGGCACGAAGATCCACCCGGTCATCCGGTACGTCCGGCCGGCGGCCATGTTCAGCCGCATCGCCCCACCGTCGCCACCGACCGCCACGTAGGTGTCGTTACTCGTGGTGGTGACCGGGGTGATCTCCAACGAGTCGGCCGGGCTGGTCTCGCCCTGGCCACGTGCGGTGGAACGCGCCGCCGACGAGGTGGACGGCACGGTGAAGCCGGTCAGGTCGGTGGAGATCTGCTGCTGGTTGGCGGTCAACCGCTGCGCCATCGGCTGGTAGCCGGCGGCCCCGTCCCGCGACGACGTGGCCCGGGCGACCGAGAGTCCCAGTTCGTCAGCGTCCGTCGAGGAGATGGAGTAGTCGCCGGTGAGGAGGTTGACTGAACCGGCGCCGATCTCGTCGTCGGCGGCGCCGTCGCCGCTCGAGTCGACGGAGACCCGCACCCAGGGGATGGTGTACGCCGGCGTCGTGCCGGTTGCGGTGTAGAGATGGGCTCGCACCTCGACGACACCACCGGTCAGGCCGAGAGTGTCGGTGGCGTTCCAGATCGCGTATCCGCCGAGCGCCGACAGGCCGACAGGGCTGGCGGAGGTCGCGGTGATCGGCGCCCCGGTGGCGGAGGTCAGGTTCGCCGAGGGCACCGGCAGGATCGCACCGCCCGGACCCCGGCGATATTCGAAGTACGTCCGGGTGTAGCCGGAGACCGGGGTGGTGATCCGCAACTTGGTCCGCTTGACGATCGTCGCGCCCGGCAGCGGTTCGGCCAGCGCGGCGTTACCCGCGTCGAAGACGTATTGGTTGAGGTCGGAGAGGTTGCCGGCCGAGTCCTTGGCCTGCACGGACAGGGTGCGGTGCCCGTCGCGTGGGCTGAGCGTGACCGACTTCGCCCCGGTCGCGGCCACCGTGGTCGCGGCCGTGTCGTAGTCGAACTTGTAGACGAAGGCGGCGAGGTCGGTGCTACCCGAGGCGGGGGTGAAGGTGAAGGTGTCCGCCTGGCCCGCGCCGCCGTGCGGCTGGGCGTCGTTGAGGTAGATCGTCGCCGCCACGAAGGGAACACCGGGCTTCGTGGTGTCCACGGTCAGCGGGGTCCACGCCGTCGCCGTGCCGTAGGCGTACGGATCCTTGGCCCGGACCTGCCACTCGTACTGGACGCCGTTGACCAGGTCGACCGGCACCTGCCAGGAGGCGGTGGAGCCGTTGGTCCAGGCGGGACTGCCCGATCGCAGGCCGGACGACGAGACGACGGCCTGGGTGGTCTTGTTCCGCACCACGAACTCGGCCTGCAGGGTCTGCCCGGCGTTGGCGTCGGTCAGCTTCGCCGACAGGGTGGGCCGCAGCGAGGAAGTCTGGGCGCCGGATCCGCAGGCGGTGTAGCAGGGCGCGGCGGCCAGTGCCGACGGCACCGACGGCGCGCTGTTGTAGGTGATGGAGACCAGCGGCGGGTGGGTGCCCTCGGCCGAGTCGAAGCGCTTCCAGCCGGAGGTCGAGGTCTCGGATGTGGCCCGCAGCATCACGCTCGCGCTGGACGCGCTGGTGTCCGCCGCGTACTGCAGCGCCCCGCCGACCTCGACGTAGACGTAGCCGTCGCCGCAGGACGAACTGTAACCGCGGGTCTCGGTGGAGGTGCCCACCTTCGCCCGCGCGGTCGGCTGGGCCGTCCACCGCACCGACGAGTCGACCAGGTCGGTGCGCCAGGCCTCCCAGGACGCCGCCGTGCACGACCAGGAGTGGTAGTTCCACAGTCGCAGCTTCGCCGAGATCACCCGGCTGCCGGCGAAACCGCTGGTGTTGAAGCGGAGGTAGGAGCGGGCGGTGAACGAGCCACCGTCGTTCGAGTAGCCCAGCTTCAGGTCCGCCGAGCCGGACTGGTCGCTGGAGTAGGTGTTCTGCACGAAGGCGTCGAACGACGGCGACAGCGAGGTCGGTGGGTCGATCGTCACCGGGAAGGTCAGGTCCGGCCGTGCCAGGAACGTCGCGTCCGGCGTCAGCTCCATGACGGTACGACCCTTGCCGGCCGCGACGGCGCGCAACGCGACCCGGGCGTGGTTGAGGCGCTCGCCGGACTGCGGGGCCACCTCGGCGTCCCACATCAACGGCGTCTGGGCCCGGCCCACCTGCCGACCGCGCCGGTCCTTCAGCAGCAGTCCCCCCATGCCGTCGGTGGCGGCGGTGAGCTGGCCGGTACGCAGCGGCACCGACAGCTTGCGCACCTGCGCGAGCGCGGCCCGGTCCTTGACCACGAAGTGCTGCTCGTAGCCCGTGGCGTGCGCGTGGAACACCAGGTCGACACCCGGTCGTACGTCGGGGTAGGTGATCGTGCGTCCGTCGAGCACCGGCTCGGGCAGCGCGCCGGACCAGGCCAGCCCTGCCTGGTCCGCGCCCTCACCGATCTTCACCACCTCGTGCTCGCCGGTACCCGGTGTGGCGCCCGCGAACGTCAGCGCGAGGGGATGCGCGATCGGCGCCACCGAGCCGTCCGACCGGCGCTGCAGGGTGAGGTCGACCGGCACCCACTGGTCGCCCCGGCGCACCCGCACCGGGGCGAGTGCCTGCTCCTCGGTCAGGGTGCCGTCCGGGTTGGCGAAGACCTGGGTCGTCTCGGTCCGGCGGTTCTTCACCTCGACCCGGGAAGCGCAGAGCTTGGCCGCGATCGCCGCCGACACCTCGTCGGCACGGTCGTCGGGACACTTCGGCTTCGGTGCGGGTGTCGGTGCCGCCGCGGCGGCGGCCGGCGGCGCCGGGCGGGTGGGCACGTCCGCCATCGTGGCCACCAGGGCCAGGATCAAGAAGATCGACAGGCGACGAACCCACGCCGCGCAGCCCTCCCCGGCCAACGTGATGAACACGCGTGACTGTCGGTGCATCGGCACGACACCCTCCCCCGCTCCTGGCTCTCTGTGAGCGAGCGGAGCGTACGAAGGCGGTTAACAGCTTTCAATGTCTTGACGCCAGGTCGGATCATGGATATTCGCTCGCCGATAACGCTCCTAAAAGGACGTTAAGCCGCAGTCTGGGAATCCCAGGCAACGCAACACGCAAGAAGGATGTTGCGCAGGTCGACGGCGGCCGGGCGGACCGAACCCGGCGCTTGAGATCGGCGCATGCACGACAGCCGTCGATCGGCAAGCCCCACCGTCGATGATGTTTGTCACTGGCCCGGCGAATCCGCCGCTGAGCCACCCGCTCCCCGGAGGGGTGATCCGTCCTCCGGCGCAGGCGGAAGGCCTAGGCTGGGCCGCGTACGGCGGGTGCCGCCGTCTGTACCGGGGAGGCCGGCATGACCACTCTTGACGATCGGACGACGTCCCGCGCGGGCGGCGCCGAAGGTTCCGGCCCGACGGTGGCGGACGTGAGCGGCCCGTCCCGGCTCGCCGAGCCGGACGAGGCGATCAGCGCCGACGAGTTGCAGTTGGCGGCCCGCAACCACGGTCTGCCGCTGGAGGCGCTGCGCTACGACGTCACCCCCGCCGGGCTGCACTACCTGCTGGTCCACTACGACATCCCGGAGGTGGACCCGGCGACGCACTCGCTCACCGTCGGCGGGGCGGTCGAGCGGCCGTTGACCGTCGGTCTGTCCGAGCTGCGCGAGCGGCCCCGGGTCACCCACCGGGTCACCCTGGAGTGCGCCGGCAACGGACGGGCCCTGCTGCACCCCCGGCCGGTGAGCCAGCCGTGGCTGGTCGAGGCGGTCGGCAACGCCGAGTGGACGGGTACGCCGCTGGCGCCCCTGCTGCGCGAGGCGGGCCTCGGCCCGGACGCCGTGGACGTCGTCTTCACCGGCGCCGATCACGGCGTCGAGCGGGGGGTCGAGCAGGACTACCAGCGGGCGCTGCCGGTGGCCGACGCGCTGCGCGAGGAGGTGCTGCTGGCGTACGAGATGAACGGCGCTCCCCTGCTGCCGCAGCACGGCGCTCCGCTACGGCTGATCGTGCCGGGCTGGTACGGCATGGCACACGTCAAGTGGCTGCACTCGATCGAGGTGCGGACCACGCCGTTCGACGGCTACCAGAACGCGGTGGCCTACCGGCTGCGCCGTGACGCGGACGATCCGGGCGAGCCGGTGACCCGGATCGAGCCGCGTGCCCTGGTGCGCCCACCGGGCTTTCCCGACTTCATGACGCGCCGCCGGGTGCTGCCGGCGGGACCGTGCACGGTGGACGGTCGGGCCTGGTCGGGGCACGCGCCGGTGGTGGCGGTGGAGGTGAGCGTCGACGGTGGGGCGAGCTGGGCGCAGGCCGAGCTGGACCCGGCGACGGGCGGGGAGTTCGCCTGGCGACGGTGGCGGTACGAGTGGACGGCGACGCCGGGCCGGTACGTGCTCAGCGCACGGGCGACCGACGCGTCCGGGCGGACCCAGCCGGTCGAGCAGCCGTGGAATCGTGGTGGCTTCGCCAACAACCTGGTGCAGCGCGTCGAGGTCGTGGTGCCCGCCGAGTGACCGCCACGGGTGGGGGCCCGGGGCGCGACGGTCCGGTCAGTTGCCGAAGCCGGAGTCGGCGGGCAGCGAGATGTCGGGCTTCTCCAGCTCTTCGACGTTGACGTCCTTGAAGGTCATCACTCGGACGTTCTTCACGAAGCGGGCAGGGCGGTACATGTCCCATACCCAGGCGTCGTGCATCTCGACCTCGAAGTAGACCTCGCCGTCGGAGTTGCGCACGTGCAGGTCGACCTGATTGGCCAGGTAGAACCGACGCTCGGTCTCCACCACGTAGGAGAACTGGCGGACAATGTCGCGGTACTCCCGGTAGAGCTGCAGCTCCATCTCGGTCTCGTACTTCTCGAGATCTTCCGCGCTCATCGCACTCCGCCTTCCATGACCACATCTTCCCCCACGGGCGTCAAAGGCCGAGGCTGCTCGCCCAACGCCACGCCGACGGTACCCCCTGACGCCCCGGAGTGCCCCATCGGCTCGTCCGAGCCCGGGTCGGCCGGTCGCCGAGCGCGCGGTGGCCGGCCGTCGCGGCCGGAGACCGTCGCGACATTGACGTACGAGAAGCGGTGTTCCCGGCACGGCCCGTGCTCGCGCAGCGCCGCGCTGTGCTCCGGGGTGATGTAGCCCTTGTGCTCGGCAAAGCCGTACGCCGGGTACACCCCGTCCAACTCCACCATGATCCGGTCCCGGGTGACCTTGGCGAGCACGCTGGCCGCCGCCACGCAGGCGGCCACCCGGTCGCCCTTCCACACCGCCAGCCCCGGCACCCCCAGGCCGTCCACACCGAAGCCGTCGGTCAGCACGTACTCCGGTCGGGTGGTGAGCGAGGCGAGCGCCCGGCGCATCGCGGCCAGGTTGCACACGTGCAGCCCTCGGGCATCGACCTCGTCGGCGGGGATGATCACCACGGCGTACGCCAGGGCACGGTCCACGACCTCGGCGTACACCCGTTCCCGGCTGGCCGGGGTGAGCAGCTTGGAGTCGGCGAGCCCGTCGATCTCGCCGCGCCGCCCCTCCGGGAGCACGGCCGCGGCGGCGACCAACGGCCCGGCGCACGCGCCCCTGCCGGCCTCGTCGGCGCCGGCCACGTGCCGGAAGCCGCGCCGCTGCAACGCCCGCTCCAGCGCGTAGAGCCCGGCCTCCCGACGAACGACGGTACGCGGCGGGGTCAGCACGACGCCTCGGCAGCCGGCGGCAGCAGCCGGGCCAGCAGGTCGGGCAGCTCCGGTGGGTAGTACCGCTCGCCGCTGGCGGCCAACTCGGTGGGCAGCCACCAGCGGTGACCGGCGATGCTGCGCTGCTCGACGTCGTTGAAGCCGACGGTGTCGACCTCGCACGACGGGACGCGGAGCAGGAAGAAGTCCTGCTCCTGGCGGTACCAGTCGCCGTCGAACGGGAACTCGGTGGCGTCGGACCAGACCGGCTCACCCAGCTCGGCCGGATCGACCCGCAGCCCGGTCTCCTCGGCCAACTCCCGCACCGCGCCGGACGCCGGAGACTCACCCCTGTCGAGCCCGCCGCCCGGGGTGAACCAGTAGCGGTGCTCCGGGCGGGCCGGGTCGAAGCCGTGGAACAGCAGGATCCGACCGGCCGCGTCGACCAGCAGCACCCGCGCCGCGCGTCGAGGGATGTAGACGCGGTCGGCACCGTTCGCGTCTGTGGGGCTCGTCAGCCCACTCCTCACGGTCACCGCACCAGCCTGCCAGACGGGCGGCCGATCGCCCACGCCCCCACCAGTTCTACGGCTTGGGAATGCCGTCGAACTGGTCGGGCACCGTCAGCCAGGTGGCCCGGTTGACGGGCCAGAAGACGGTGAACGCCCGCCCGACGACCTCGCTCTCGGGGATCGTGGCCTCGGTGATGTTCTGGTTGGACTGCTGCCAGTGCTCCAGCGAGTCACCCGAGGCGGACCGGTGGTCGCCCATCACCCACAGCCGACCCTTCGGCACGGTGATGTCGAACTCCTGGTCGGCCGCCTTGTCCTGGACCCCGTCGATGGAGAAGATGTACGGCTCGTCGAGCGACTTGCCGTTGATCATCAGGCGCTCTTGCGGGTCGCAGCAGACCACGTGGTCGCCGCCGACGCCGATCACCCGCTTGATGAAGTCCTCGCCGTCGGGGTTGCCACTCCACTCGGTGGGGGCCTTGAACACGATCACCTCGCCGCGGTGCGGTGACCGGAAGTCGTAGACCAGCTTGTTGACCAACACCCGGTCATCGATCTTGAGAGTGTTCTCCATGGACGGGGACGGGATGAAGAAGGTCTGCAGCACGAAGGCGCGGACCAGCACCGCGACCAGGATCGCCACACCCAGCAGGATCGGCAGCTCCTTCCAGAAGGAGCTACGCGGCTTGTCGGTCTGCTCGTCAATCACGCCAAGGAGCCTACGTTGCCGGACCGGACGTCACCGTCCGGAACGCGCGGGAACCCCTCAGCGCGACCGTCAGCGGGAGTATCAGCAGCACACCGCCCTGCGGGGACGGGCGGGTCGGCGGCACACCGGACGAGGCCGTGGCCGGCGCGGCCACGTCGTCGAACGTCGCCGGCACCGACAGCGCCGCCCAGCGCGACGAGGGCCAGACCACCATGAACGCCCGGCCGACGACGTTGTCGATGGGCACCGGCCCCTGACAGCGCGCGTCCTGGGAAACCTCACGGTGGTCGCCCATGACGAAGATCTGACCCGGGGGTACGACCACCTCGTCGAAGCGCCGCGAGCGGCACTCCTGCGGGTTGGGCGGCAGGTCCAGTGGCGAGTCGCGGAGCACGTACGACTCGTCGAGCGGGGTCCCGTTCACGGTGACCCGGCCCTGCGAGTCGCAGCACTTGACGCGGTCGCCGGGCACGCCGATCACCCGCTTGATGAAGTCCTTCTCGCCGGGGCGGCTCACCCCGACCAGGTCCCCGACGGTCCGGGCGAGCTTGCCGGCGAACCCGGGCTCGGGCTGCTGGTCGACCTGCGGCGCCCACCGGTCGGTGCCCCGGAACACCACCACCTCGCCGCGCACCGGGTCACGGACGTCGTAGACGACCTTGTTGACCAGCACCCGGTCGCCGATCAGGAGAGTGTCCTCCATCGAGCCGGACGGGATGAAGAACGCCTGGAGCAGGAACGTGCGGATCAACACCGCGAGGCAGAAGGCCACCACCAGCAGCAGTGGAAGTTCCTGCCAGAGGGGCATCTGACGCCGGGTGCGGCGAACCCGCCGCCGCCACGGATCGACAGTGCCGTCCTCGTCAAGCGTCTGCACCACGCCACTCCCCGGTCCGCAGAAACACCACCGCCCGGGAGCCTCGTCGAGGCTCCACGGGCGGTTGTGGACGGCTGCCCGCCTCGTGGGCGGGGCCACCGCCTGGCTGCGCCCGTACGACCAGGGTAGTGCGGTCCGGTCGGTACGGCATACGCGCAGCTCAGGCGGCGTGGCGAGCGGGAAGTCAGCTGGGCTGCTTCTCCCGCTTCTCCTTGATCTTGGCCTTCTTGCCGCGCAGCTCGCGCAGGTAGTAGAGCTTGGCGCGACGCACGTCACCGCGGGTCACGACCTCGATGCGGTCGATGCCCGGGCCGTTGAGCGGGTAGGTCCGCTCGACACCGACACCGAAGCTGACCTTGCGGACCGAGAAGGTCTCGCGCAGACCGTCACCCTGGCGGCGGATCACGACGCCCTGGAAGATCTGGACACGGGACCGGTTGCCCTCGACGACCCGCGCGTGCACCTTGACGGTGTCACCGGCACGGAAGTCGGGGAGGTCGGTCCGCTTCGACTGGGCGTCAAGGGCGTCCAGGATGTTCATCGCTGCGTCCTCGTAAGGCTCACGGCGCACCGTCACTCGATGCGCGGATGGGTGATTCTGATTCCCGGGTGGTGGTCGGCGGGCCAACCCCGGTCGGGGATCCTCGCAGCCGCCCGCGGGCGCGGACGGATGCGGCAACCCCTCTACTTTGCCACATCCCCCGGCGGTGGTTGAAATCCGGCCTGTTCCAGCGCCGCGATGTCCCGTTTGTCGAGCCGCTCGGGGGGCAGCGCGGCCAGCAGGTCCGGACGTCGGGCCGCCGTGCGCAGCAGCCCCTCCTCGCGCCGCCAACGCGCGATCTTGCCGTGGTCGCCGGAGCGGAGCACGTCCGGCACGTCGTGGCCGCGCCAGCTCGGCGGCTTCGTGTAGATCGGCGCCTCGAGCAGCCCGTGCGCGTGCGACTCCTCGTCCAGCGAGCCGGCGTTGCCCAGCACCCCGGGCAGCAGTCGGGTGACCGCCTCCAGGACGACCAGCACGGCGACCTCGCCGCCGAAGAGCACGTAGTCACCGAGCGACACCTCGGTGACCGGCATGCGGGTGGCGGCGTGCGTCAGGACCCGCTGGTCGATCCCCTCGTACCGGCCGCAGGCGAAGAGCAGGTGCGGCTCGGCGGCCAGCTCGTGGGCCAGGGCCTGGGTGAACGGCACGCCGGCCGGCGACGGCACCAGCAGCCGGGGCGGCGCGGCCCCGGCCGGGGCGAGCGCGTCGAGCGCCGCACCCCACGGCTCCGGCTTCATCACCATCCCCGGGCCGCCGCCGTACGGGGTGTCGTCGACCGTGCGGTGCACGTCGTGGGTCCAGGTCCGCAGGTCGTGCACGGCGAGCTGGAGTACGCCGTTGGCCCGGGCACGGCCGATCAACGACAGGTCCAGCGGGGCGAAGTACTCCGGGAAGATCGACACGACGTCGACGCGCATGCGCGGTGGTCCTAAAGATCGAGCAGTCCGGCCGGCGGGTCGACGATCACGCGTCCACCGGCCAGGTCGACCTCCGGGACGATCGCCCGGACGAACGGGATCAGCGCGGTACGCCCCTCGGGCCGCCGCAGCACCAGCAGGTCGGACGAGGGCGCGTGGTCGATCCGGGCGACCTCGCCCAGACGTTCGCCGGACGGGGTGACCACCGCCAGACCGACCAACTGGTGGTCGTGGAACTCCTCCGGGTCCTCCGGAGGCTCGACGTCGGCGCTGTCCACCACGAGCAGGGTGCCGCGCAGCGCCTCGGCGGTGTTGCGGTCCAGGATCCCGTCGAACGCGACGAGCATCCGGCCCTGGTGGAACCGGGACTCCTCGATGGTCAGCTCGGCCGGAACCCGGAACACCACGCCCGGCCCGTCCGCCGGCGCGGGCGGCGGAACCGCCCCCGGCTCAGTGCGCAGCACTGTACCGGGGGCGAACCGCGCTTCGGGCTCGTCCGTCCGCACTTCCACGGTGACCTCACCGCGGACACCGTGCGGCTTGCCGATCCTTCCGACGACGAGCTGCATCAGTACGAGTCGACGATGTCGACGCGTACTCCGCGCCCACCGATGGAGCCGATCACCTGACGCAGCGCCTTGGCGGTCCGACCGGACCGCCCAATCACCGTGCCGAGGTCCTCGGGGTGCACGCGGACTTCCAGCCGCTTGCCCCGACGGGAATCGACCATCCGGACCCGGACGTCGTCCGGGTGGTCGACGATGCCCTTGACCAGGTGCTCCAAGGCGGGACGCAGCGGCATGTCAGGCCTGCTCACCGGCGTCGGCGGCGGGGGTCTCGGCCGGAGCCTCGGTCGCCGGGGCCTCAGCGGCCGGCGCCTCGGCGGCCTTGGCGGCCTTCTTGGCCGGCTTGGCCGGGGTCTCCGGGGCCAGCCCGGCAGCGGCCTTCGCCTCGGCCTCGTACGCCGCCTTGCGGTCGGCCCGCTCGGGGGCGACCTTCAGCGGCGGCGGGGCCGGCAGGCCCTTGAACTTCTGCCAGTCACCGGTCAGCTCCAGCAGCCGCTGCACCGCCTCGCTCGGCTGGGCGCCGACGGACAGCCAGTACTGGACCCGCTCCGACTTGACCTCGATGACCGAAGGGTCCTCCTTCGGCTGGTACACCCCGACGAACTCGATCGCCCGGCCGTCACGCTTGGTGCGCGAGTCGGCGATGACGATGCGGTACTGCGGGTTGCGGATCTTGCCCATCCGCAGGAGCCGGATCTTTACGGCCACAGTTGTTTCGCTCCTGTTGCGATCTCACCGGCCCACTACGGGCGGTGTGCATGGGTGAGCGCCGACCGGCACAGTGGGGTTGGGCCGGAGACTACTCGGTGGACTGGCGACGTGCCCGGGTTAGAGGGCGCCGGACGCGCGCCGGATACCAGCGACCCATTCTGCCAGATCCGACGCCGATCGTTCGCATCGGACCCGGACACCACGTCACCGGTGATCCGGAACACCTCTCAGCGCACCGGCGGGCGATCCCACCCTAGGGGCAGTTTGTCCGGCACGTCCCAATCTGCGGGCGGGGTGAAGTCACCCCAGGTGCCGTCGAACGGGAACGCGCCGGCCTCGGCGAGCGCGATCACCCGCTCCCCCTCGGCCCGGACCGCCTTCTCGTCGGTCACCCAGTAGTCGTCGCCGAAGGCGAGCCGCTCGACGAACTCGTCCTCGTCCTTCCACTGCCAGCTCAGGTCCGGACGCACCACCACGTCGAGGTCCTGGTCCACCACGTCGACGCCGGCCACCGAGCCGTCGTCCCAGCGGACGCCGGGCTCCTCCAGGTTGACGTACCAGTGGGCGAACCGACCCTGCGCGTCCCGGAACCACCACACCGAATGCGCCGCGCCCGTGGGCAGGAACTTCAACAGCGGCGGACCGTTCCAGTGGCCGTGCGCCAACCGGTACGACGACGAGACCCACTGGGCGAACGGCATCGCCCGCATGTTCAGCCCCGCCTCGGTGACCTCGTGGGCCACCGGCGAGTCCCGGGCGATCCACACCAGCAGGCCCCGCTCGTCGTCGCTGACCACCCGCCCCGGGCGCACCCAGCCGATCCGGCCGTGCCGCACGTTGCGGTGCATGATCAGCCGACCCGGTGCAAACCGCACGGCAACACCTCCGGACTGTAAGCAGGGGGCCCTTCCTCTACCGCAGACGGTAGGAAGGGGCCCTTCCTAACGTCTCAGTAGGCGCGGGCGAGGATGGCCACCAGGTCGGGCTCGTCCTCCGAGTCCGGCACCGAGCCGTCGGCCCGCAGCAGGCAGCGCACCGTCACGCCCTGGCCGTTCGCCTCGGCCTCGCCGGCCACGCCGACCGCCGACCACGGCACCATGGCCCAGCCGGTGGCGGCCGCCTCGATCGCCTCGGCCAGGGTCGACACCTCCACCGTGCGCGACGTGCGGTGGGCCAGCGCCTGGTCGTGCAGCACCTGCTGGTCGGCCTCCAGCGCCGCCAGCACCGCGCCGACCACGTCGGCCACCGGCGTCGGAGACTTCGATCCGTCGGTACGACGAACCACCGTCGCGTTACCGACGGCCAGATCGCGGGGACCGACCTCGACGCGTACCGGATAACCGCGCAGCTCGGCGTCGACGGCCCGGCGGCCGAACGCGGTGTCGGTCCGGTCGTCGAGCGCGACCCGGACACCGGCGTCGCGCAGGCCGTCGCGCAGCTTGGCCGCCGCCTCCGCGACGCCCTCGCCGTCCTTGACAACCATGATGTACGCCTGGATGGGCGCCAGCCGCGGCGGCACGCGCAGGCCGTTGTCGTCGCCGTGCGCCATGATCAGGCCGCCGAGCATCCGGGTCGACGTGCCCCAGGAGGTCGTCCAGGCGTGCTCCCGGCCGCCTTCCTTGGCCGAGTAGCTGATGTCGAACGCCTTGGCGAAGTTCTGCCCCAACTCGTGGCTGGTGCCCAGCTGGAGCGCCTTGCCGTCGCCCATCATGCCTTCGCAGGTGTAGGTGGCGGTCGCCCCGGCGAACCGCTCACGGGCCGTCTTCAGGCCCACCACCACCGGGATGCCCAGCACGTTGACCATCAGGTCCTCGTACGCCTCATGCAGGATCCGCCGCGCGTAGGCGCGGGCGTCCTCGCGGGTCGCGTGCGCGGTGTGCCCCTCCTGCCAGAGGAACTCGCTGGTCCGCAGGAAGATCCGCGGACGCAGCTCCCACCGGACCACGTTCGCCCACTGGTTGAGCAGCAGCGGCAGGTCCCGGTACGAGTCGATCCACTTGGCCATGAACTCGCCGATCACCGTCTCGCTGGTGGGACGCACCACCACCGGCTCGGCGAGCTGCTTGCCACCACCGTGGGTGACAACCGCCAGCTCCGGCGAGAAGCCCTCGACGTGCTCGGCCTCGCGCTTGAGGTAGCTCTCCGGGATGAACAGCGGGAAGTACGCGTTCTCCGCGCCCGCCGCCTTGATCCGGTCATCCATCTCGGCCTGCATCCGCTCCCAGATGGCGTAGCCGGCCGGTCGGATGACCATGGTCCCCCGGACCGGGCCGTTGTCGGCCAGCTTCGCCTTGGCGATCAGGTCCTGGTACCAGCGGGGAAAGTCCTCCGCACGGGGAGTGAGCACGCGTGCCATGACCGCACATCCTATGCGCCGGGCGAGGCGTCACCGCGCCCGGGAGGCGTCACGCCCTCCGCGTGGCGGCATGGCGCCCCTTGCAAGCGCTGCTCGGCTGGGCCGGCGACCGCCTGCCGGGCGCGGATCCGACCGCGCTGGCCTTCGCCGCCGACGATCGTCCGACTCGTGGTGAGCCCACGCCAAGATCCTCACAACATCACCGATGTTGCTGCCTCAGCCACGCCGGAAGCAGCAATATCCCTGATGCTGTGAGGATCTTGCGCGGCCCAGCACGGCCCAGCGCGGCCCAGCGCGGCCCAGCACGGCCCAGCACGGCCCAGCGCAGACGGGTCAGCGCACCACTCGGCCGCGCAGGATCGTGCGGGACGGGGCACGGACGACCCGCAGGTCGCGGCGGGGATCCTCGGGGTAGACCGTCAGGTCGGCGAGACCGCCCTCGACCAGCCCGGGAAAGCCGAGCCATTCCCGGGCGCCCCAGGAGGCGGCGGCGAGTACGTCCTCGGCGGGCATGCCGGCCCGCTCGTGCAGCAGCAGCATTTCTTCGGCGGCCAGCCCGTGGTCGATGCCGCCGCCGGCGTCGGTGCCCACGTAGATCGGCACACCCGCCTCGTGGGCGGCCCGCACCACCTCGGGGAAGCGGTCGCGCAGCGCGAGCATGTGTTCGGCGTACCCGGGGAACTTGGCTTGCGCCTGTTCGGCGATCCCGCCGAAGGTCGCGATGTTGATCATTGTGGGGACGAGCGCGGTGCCCCGGCGGGCCATCTCGTCGATCAGGTCGAGGCTCAGGCCGGTGCCGTGCTCGACCGAGTCCACCCCGGCGCGCACCATGATCTCGACGGCGGCCTCGGAGAAGGTGTGCACGGCGGCGCGTACCCCGGCGTCGTGCGCGGCCCGCACGGCGGCGGTCAGGGTGTCGGCGTCCCAGGCCGGCGCGAGGTCGCCCACGCCACGGTCGATCCAGTCGCCGACCAGCTTGACCCAGCCGTTGCCGGCCTTGGCCTGGGCGGCCACCGTCGCGGCCACATCGGCGGCGTCGACCTCGACGCCGATGTCCCGCAGGTAGCGCTTCGGCGGGGCGACATGCCGGCCCGCGCGGGCCAGTCGCGGCAGGTCGGGTTCGTCGTCCAACTCGGGGTACGGGTACGGCGAGCCGGCGTCCCGGATCGCCAGCACCCCGGCGTCCCGGTCGATGTGGGCCAGTTCGCGGGCCTGGTCGAGCGAGGTGATCGGGGCCCCACCTCGGGCGATGCCGAGGTGGCAGTGCGCGTCGACCAGCCCCGGCAGCACGAACCCGCCGTCGACGACGGTCTCCGCGTCGGGGACCGGGGTGAAGGTCACCCGTTCGCCGACCAGCCAGAGGTCCCGGACCTCGTCGTCGGGGAGCAGCACGCCGCGCACATGAAGGGCCATGCGCACAGTCCTACCCGATCACTCCCCGTCGGGGGCGAGCAGGTCGTTCTTCCGGGAGGTCAGCGCGGGCAGGTCCGCGTCAGCGCGGACCCTTGTCGCCGCCCTTGCCGAGCTTGTTGAAGTCGATCTTCGGGAGCTTGAAGCCGGGCGGGAGGCCCTGGCCAGCCGCCAGGTCGTTCGGGTCCATCCCCGGCGGGAGCTGCGGCATGCCACCCGGGAAGCCGGCCGGCATCCCGGCGCCGGTACGCGGACGACCGCCGCCCTTGGTGCCCTTGCGCTTGTTCTTCGGCGACTTGGTCGCCTTGCGGCGGCCAGCACCGGGCAGGCCCATCATGCCGCCCATCTGCTTCATCATCTTCTGCGCGTCGGCGAAGCGGTTGAGCAGCTGGTTGACGTCCATGACGGTGACTCCGGAACCGTTGGCGATACGCGCCCGGCGGGAGCCGTTGATGATCTTCGGGTTGTTGCGCTCGCCCGGGGTCATCGACCGGATGATCGCGGTGACCCGGT
The DNA here is from genome assembly GCF_040675055.1 of Micromonospora sp. NPDC049662. NCBI lineage: Bacteria > Bacillati > Actinomycetota > Actinomycetes > Micromonosporales > Micromonosporaceae > Micromonospora > Micromonospora sp. NPDC049662. The sequence continues at coordinate 34,918 of NZ_JBFAOC010000019.1, read as the reverse complement.
CGAAGTGGCTGTCGTCCAACTCGGCGAGCTGGTCCTTCATCTGACCCATGCCCGGCATCATGGCCAGCACGTTGGCGATCGGACCCATCCGCCGTACCGCGATGAGCTGGTCGAGGAAGTCGTCAAGCGTGAACTGCTCGCCGCCCATCAGCTTGGCGGTCATCTTCTCCTTCTGATCGGAGTCGAAGGCCTGCTCGGCCTGCTCGATCAGAGTGAGGACGTCGCCCATGCCGAGGATCCGGCTGGCCATCCGGTCGGGGTGGAAGACGTCGAAGTCCTCCAGCTTCTCACCGGTGGACGCGAACAGGATCGGCTGCCCGGTGACCTCGCGAACCGACAGCGCGGCACCACCACGGGCGTCACCGTCGAGCTTGGAGAGCACCACGCCGGTGATGCCGACGCCGTCGCGGAACGCCTCGGCGGTGCGGACGGCGTCCTGACCGACCATCGCATCGATGACGAAGATGACCTCGTCCGGGGAGACGGCGTCGCGGATGTCGGCGGCCTGCTGCATCATCTCGGCGTCGATACCGAGCCGGCCGGCGGTGTCGACGATGACGATGTCCCGGGCGGCGCGCTTGGCGTGCTCGATCGACGCGCGGGCCACCTGCACCGGGTCGCCGGTGCCGTTGCCGGGCTCCGGCGCGTACACCTCGACCCCGGCGCGACCACCGAGCACCTGGAGCTGCCCGACGGCGTTGGGGCGCTGGAGGTCGGCGGCGACCAGCAGCGGCTGGTGGCCCTGACCCTTGAGCCAGCGGGCCAGCTTGCCGGCGAGGGTGGTCTTACCCGAGCCCTGGAGGCCGGCCAACATGATCACGGTCGGCGGCTGCTTGGCGAACTGGAGTCGTCGCCCCTCGCCGCCGAGCACGTTGATCAGCTCTTCGTTGACGATCTTGATGATCTGCTGGGCCGGGTTGAGCGCCTGGGAGACCTCGGCGCTGCGGGCGCGCTCCTTGACGGCCGCGATGAAGCCCTTGACCACCGGCAGCGCGACGTCCGCCTCCAGCAGCGCGAGGCGGATCTCACGCGCGGTGGCGTCGATGTCGGCGTCGGTGAGCCGTCCCTTGCCGCGGAGCTTGGTGAAGATCCCGGACAGGCGGTCACTCAAGGTGTCAAACACGCGAACATCCCGTTTGTCAGTGTTCCGGCGGGCACAACGCGGCCGGCACTGCGGAGTCCGGCCACCGCTAGGGTAGCCGCCCGGCCGCACGGCCGCTGGCGGCCCGGCCTCACCCCGGAACCAAGCCCGATTGGTACGCGAAGACGACGAGCTGGGCCCGGTCCCGGGCTGCCAGCTTGCCCATCGCCCGGCTGACGTGTGTCCGGGCGGTCGCCGGGCTGACCACCAACCGGGCGGCTATCTCCTCGTTGTTCAGCCCCTCACCGACCAGGCCCACCACCTGGCGTTCCCGGTCGGTGAGCGTGTCCAGTCGGGGGTGCGGACGGGGTGCCCGCGACGGCCGGGTGGCGAACTCCCGCACCACCCGGCGGGTCACCGACGGCGACAGCAGCGCCTCCCCCTCGGCGACCAGCCGGATCGCCCGCAGCAGCTCCGGCGGCCGGGTGTCCTTGGTGAGGAACCCACTCGCGCCGTGGCGCAGCGCGTCGAAGACGTACTCGTCCAGCTCGAAGGTCGTGAGCACCACCACCCGCGTACCGGTCAGGTCGGGATCGGCGACGATCCGCCGGGTCGCCTCGATCCCGTCGATGCCCGGCATCCGGATGTCCATCAGGACGACGTCCGGCCGCTCCCGCCGGGCCAGCTCGACCGCCCGCAACCCGTCGGCGGCCTCACCGGCGAGCGCCAGGTCGTCCTCGCTCTCCACCAGCGCCCGCAGCCCGAGGCGGACCAGGTCCTGGTCGTCGGCGATCAGTACCCGGATCACGGGGACGGCTCCACCGGCAGCCGGGCCCACACGCGGAACCCGCCGGCCGAGCGCGGTCCGACGCTCAGCCGCCCGCCCAACGCCGTCACCCGCTCCCGCATGCCGGCCAGCCCGTGCCCGCCGGACCGGCCGTCGGCCGGTTCGAGGTCGCCGGCCGCGTCGAGCCGGCCCGGGACGCCGACGCCCCGATCGGTGACCTCGACCGTCACCTCGTCGGCCCGGTAGGTCACGGTCACCTCGGCACGCGCCACCTCGGCGTGCCGCAGCACGTTCGTCAACGCCTCCTGCACCACCCGGTACGCGGCCAGGTCGACCGCCGCCGGCAACTCCCGTGGGTCACCGGCCAGGCGCAGGTCGACGGCGAGACCGGCGCCCGCCAGGCGGTCGCGCAGTGCGGGGAGCCGCGCCAGACCGGGCACGGGCTCACGCTCCGCGCCCCGCCGCACCGCGCCCAACGTGACCCGCAGCTCGTCCAGCGCCTCCCGGCTGGTGCGGCTGATGGCGGTCAGCGCGATCTCCGCCTGCTCCGGCCGTTTCGGCAGCAGGTGCAGGGCGATGTCCGCCTGCATGCTGATCGCGGCCAACCCGTGCCCCACCACGTCGTGCACCTCCTGGGCGATGCGCAGCCGCTCCTCGTCGGCCTGCCGCCGACCCTGCTCGGCACGCTCACGGGCCTCCTCGGCTCGGGTACGGGCGGCCGCCTCCCGGCTGACCCGCACCACCACACCCACCGCGAACGGTACGACCACCCAGGCCGACGCGGGCAGCACTCCGGTCCAGCCCGGCGCGGGGCCGCGCGAGGCGAAGACATGCGCCAGCAGCACCACGAACGCGCCGCTGCCGGCGAGCGCCGCCGGACGCACCGGCAGTCGCACCGCCACGGTGTACACAGCGAGCAGGAACGCGAGCAGAATCGGCCCGTACGGGTAGCCGAGCACCAGGTACGTCGAGGTGGCAAGCGTAACCACGACGAGAGTCGCCACGGGAGCACGCCGTCGGAGCAGCAGGGCGAGCGCGGCGAGTGCGATCAGTGCCCGGCAGAGGGCGTCAACCGGCATCGATCCCGGCTGGTTGTCCCCGGCAAGCCCGGTGGCGAGTTGTCCGAAGCCGAGCAGCACGAGGGCAAGCACGGCGTCCGACACCGCGTCCCGCCCACGCCACCCGTTCCCTCGCATGGCCGTCATTCTGCCCGCGCAGACGTCTCCTGACGTGCGTCCACGAGCGGCACCGCCGCTACGTCCCCGAACGTAGCCACGACCTCACCCCGCCCAGGTAATCCCGGCCCCAGCCGCCGAGTGGGCCCGCGAGCCGGCGACGCACAGATGCCGACAGCCGACGACGCACGGATGCCGCCGCTGGCGGTAGCGCGGCGACGCCGCAGGCGCCCGAGGGGCCGGCAGCGTCTGAGCGGGCGCGGCGTATGGCGGCCGGAGTGTGGGGAGCGGGCACTACAACAAGCGTGATGACTCAGTGGCATCTTGATGCCACTGAGTCATCAGCCGCGAAGTGGCGCATGCGGGCCGCGGGCATCCCCAGGCTTCACAGGGCCCACGACGAGCGCCGACCCACGACGGCCAGCGCGGGCCCAACACGCCCAGCGCGGGCCCAACACGGCCAGCGCGGGCCCAACACGGCCAGCGCGGGCGACCGCTGCCAACGCTGGCCGTCGCACGGCGCGCATCGCTGGTCAGACGGCGGCCAGGACCGCGGCCTCCAGGCGGGCCCGGGTGGCGTCGTCCGGCCAGCCGCCCACGAGGTAGAAGGCGTCGACGACGTCCGCGCCGAGGGTCGAGATCCGTGCGGCCCGGACCAGGGCACCCGCCTCGTCGAGCGCGCCGGCCACCCGGTAGAGCAGCCCGGCGGCGTCGGCCGCGCGAAGTTCGAGCAGGACGGCGTCGGTGGCCGCCTCGCGGTGCCAGACGACCCGGGGTGCGGCGCCGCTGCCCCGGGCGGCGAGCGCACGACCCCGCAGCCGTTGGGTGACGGACACGTCGCCGGCGACCGCGCGGCGCAGGTCGGCACGGAGCGGGACCGGGTCGGCCGGTAGGCCGTAGCGGGGTTGCACCCGGCACTCGACGAGCGCTCGGCCGTCGACCACGGAGGCGTCGGCGGAGAGCACCTCCAGTCGGTGCAGGGCGAGGCAGCCGGCCACCGTGGCGAGCAGTCCCCGCCGGTCGGCGGCGGCCACCGCCACCCGGTCTCCGGTGAGGTGGACGACCGGCAGCGGCCCGGCCAGCAGCGCCGGGTCCGGGGCCGGGGGCTCGGGCAGCACACCGGTGTCCAGGGCGGTACGGACGCGGGCGACCAGTTCGGCGACGAGTCGGCCCTTCCAGTCCGACCAGGCGGCCGGGCCGGTGGCGGCGGCGTCGGCGCGGACGAGGGCGTGCAGCAGGTCGAGCGTGCCGGTGTCGCCCACCGCCTCGGCGACCGACGCGATGGTCACCGGATCGGCGAGGTCCCGCCGGGTGGCCACGTCCGGCAGGAGCAGGTGCAGCCGGACGAGCGTGCCGATCAGCGCCACCTCCGGGGCGGGCAGCCCGACGCGGGTCGCCACCGTCTCGGCGAGCGGCACCCCGACGGTGCTGTGGTCGCCGGGCAGGCCCTTGCCGATGTCGTGCAGCAGGGCGCCGAGCAGCAGCAGGTCGGGACGGTCCACCTCGCGGGAGTGCCGGCTGGCCTCGTGGGCGGCCTGCACGAGGTGCCGGTCGAGGGTGTATCGGTGCACCGGGTTGTGCTGGGGCAGGCTGCGCAGCCGGGTCCACTCGGGCAGCCAGCCGTCCACCAGCCCGTACCTGTCGCAGGTTTCCCAGGCCGGCACCAGGCCGGGACCGGCGCCCAGCAGCGTGGTGAGCGCGGCCCGGGCCTCGGCCGGCCAGGGCGCGGGCAGCGGAGGGCAGTACGCGGCCAGCCACTCGCAGGTGGCCCGCGCGATCGGCAGTCGGGTGGTGGCCGCCGCGGCGGCCACCCGCAGGGACAGGCTCGGGTCGGGGCGCGCGCCGATCGCCGTCCGGGCCAGCACCAGCTCGCCGTCGTGCTCGACCACGTCCCGGGCCACGGGCCGACGTACCGGGCTGCCGTTCCCACCCCGGGAGCGGCCCGAGCGCAGCCGGTCGGCGGCGCGGAAGGCGTCGTCGAGGGCGTGGCTGACCGTGCGGGCGTCCCCGGCCACCCGCCGCAGGAGGGCGTCGCCGTCCTCCAGGCCGAGCAGCGCGGCGACGCCGTCGCGTTCCTGGGCGACCAGTCGGTCGACCCGGCGGCCGACCTGCTGGTGCAGGGCGTCACGGGTGTCCAGCAGCCGCAGGTGGGCGGCGCGGACGGCGGGACGCAGCGCGTCGGTGATCCCGGCGGCGGAGATCGCGCGCAGCAACCCCACGTCGCGCAGCCCGCCGGCGGCCTCCTTGAGGTCGCCTTCGAGGAGGAAGGCCAGCTCGCCGTGCGCCTGCCAGCGGGCGACGGTGATCTCACGCAGCCCCGGGAGCTGCCGCACGGCGGTCCGTCGCCAGTGGTCGGCGGCGGTGCGGGTCAGGGCGTCGGCCAGGGCCTGGTCGCCGGCCACCAGGCGGGCGTCGAGCAGCCCGAGGGCGACCTTGACGTCGTCCTGGGCCACCGACAGGGCCTCGGAGACGGTCCGCACGGAGTGGTCGAGGCGCAGTCCGGCGTCCCAGATCGGATACCAGACCGAGGCGGCCAACTCGTCCGTGCCGGGCACTCCGGCGTGCAGCAGCACCAGGTCGAGGTCGCCGTAGGGGGCGCACTGCCGCCGCCCCAGGCCCCCGACGGCCATCAGCGCGACACCGTCGCGCGCGGGCAGCAGCCCACGCAGGAACTCGTCGTACGCGGCCGCCCGCCCCACTCGGGCGGCCTCCCCGATCCCCCCGGGTACGCCGACGACCTCGTTGATCAAGAGGTTCGCGTCACCGTTCTCGGCGTTTCCTGACGCGTTCTTCTTGATCAACGAGGTCATGTCAGTCGTGGTCCGGATCAGAGGGCGTCGAGGCCGCGTTCGCCGGTACGTACCCGGACGACCTCTTCGACACCGGTGACCCAGACCTTGCCGTCGCCGATCTTGCCCGTACGGGCGGCGCCGACAATGGCGTCCACGATCTTTTCCACGTCGATCTCGTCGGTGAGCACCTCGACCCGGATCTTGGGCAGGAACTCGACCGTGTACTCGGCACCCCGGTAGACCTCGGTGTGCCCCTTCTGCCGTCCGTACCCCTGGACCTCGCTGACGGTCAGCCCGGCCACGCCCAGGGCGTGCAGAGCCTCCTTCACCGCGTCCAGCTGGTACGGCTTGATGACCGCGGTCACCAGCTTCATGTCCAACCCCTCCATCTAAGGAACGTTAACCGGCGACCTTGGCGCTGACCGGCTCGGTGGAGTCGGTCTCGGGAGCGGCGGTGCTCGGCGCGCCACCGGGGGTGCCGATGCCGGCCATCGCGAACGCGCCACCCGTGCCGCCGCCGGACGGGGACAGGTCGTAGCTGCTCTCGGCGTGCTCGGCGATGTCGATGCCCTCGACCTCGGCCTCGTTCTTGACGCGGAAGCCGATCGTCTTCTCGATGACGAAGGCGAGCACCCAGGCGATGCCGAACGACCAGGCGGTGACGATCAGGCCGGCCAGGGCCTGCCGACCGAGCTGGGTCACGCCGCCACCGTAGAACAGGCCGTCGGAGGCGCCGACCACGTCGCTGATCGCGGCGTTGACCGAGTTGGTGGCGAACAGGCCGAGCCAGAGCGAGCCGATCCAGCCACCGACGAAGTGCACGCCGACCACGTCGAGGGAGTCGTCGTAGCCCAGCTTGTACTTCAGGCTGACGGCGAGCGCGCACACGATGCCGGCGACGATGCCGAGCAGGACGGACGCCCACGGGGCGATGAAGCCACAGGCCGGGGTGATGGCGACCAGGCCGGCGACCGCGCCGGACGAGGCACCGACCATGGTCGGCTTGCGGTCCTTGACCCACTCGACCGCGATCCAGCCGAGCACCGCGGCGGCGGTGGCGAGCTGGGTGTTGATGAAGGCGAGACCGGCGACCCCGTCGACGGTCAGCTCCGAGCCGGCGTTGAAGCCGAACCAGCCGAACCACAGCAGACCGGCGCCGAGCGCGACGAGCGGGATGTTGTGCGGCTTCATGCCCTCGCGGGGCCAGCCGAGACGCTTGCCGAGCACCAGTGCCACGGCCAGGGCCGCCGCACCGGCGTTGATGTGCACCGCGGTACCGCCGGCGAAGTCCAGCGCGTGGATGTCACCGCCGATGATGCCGCCGCCCCACACCCAGTGGGCGACCGGGAAGTAGACCAGGGTGGCCCAGCCGAACGCGAACAGCAGCCAGCCGGCGAACTTGGCCCGGTCGGCGATGGCACCGCTGATCAGCGCGACGGTGATCACGGCGAAGACCATCTGGAAGGCCATGAACACGTAGAGCGGAATGCCGATGCCGCTGGGGTTCTCCGTCGTCGCGCCCCACAGGTCGGTCTCGGCGAGGAAGGTCTTGGTGCCGAGGTACGCGCCCGGGTCGCCCCAGAAGCCGTTCACGTCGGTCCCGAAGGCGACGCTGAAGCCGTAAAACCACCACAGAATAGAGATGAGCCCGATGGCGGAGAAGCTCATCATCATCATGTTGAGTACGCCCTTGGCCCGGTTGAGGCCGCCGTAGAACAGCGCCAGTCCCGGGGTCATGAGCAGCACGAGCGCGGTCGAAACCAGCAGCCACGTAGTATTGGCGCCGTCGATCGTCGGTGCTTCAGGCACGCTGGCCTCCTAAAGGTGAAGTCCTCCTTCGCGGCTTTCCGGGGCAGCGTCGCCCGTAGGCCGGTTGCGCGGAAGCTTTGTTGCCGGCTGTTTCACCCAGGGTCCCGTGCGGGTTTCCAATTCGTGACGGCTTGTTTCGTACGTGTCACGGAGTCCGCACAGTCGGCGGCATGGACAATGGTGGATCGTTCGGACGGCGCACGTCGATGGCTGACCGGCCAGGCCCATCGACCGGTCCGCTTGACGGGCCCGGCCGAGCATCGACCGGTCCGCGCTCAGCGGAGGGCGTTCTCCAGAGCGTGCCGCTCGTAGTCGAGCAGCCGCAGGTCGCGCATCGGACGCCGCAGGTGCCCCTTGTGCACGATCCGGACGAACGCCGGCTCACCGGCGGCGGCCATCCGGCGGATGCCCTCGACGTGATCCACGATCCGCTTGCGGATGGTGCGGATCAGTCGGTGCCGGTCCCGCGGGATCAACCCGTACGCGTCGGCGAACAGACGCAGCCGGCGCGGGCGGTCCGGGTGCTTCCAGCCCAGGGTGATCGAGTCCCGGTCGGCGAAGATCGGCACCCACGTCCACGCCGCGTACGCCACGTCGTAGATCCGCGCGCCGGGCGAGGCGAGGTCGAAGTCGATCAGCCCGAGGGTGCCGTCCGGACGCCAGATCACGTTGTGCGGGGCGGCGTCGTGGTGGCAGATCACCTCGGTGTCCGGCGGCGGAGGGCCGAACGAGCGCCAGACGGCCCCCGTCGGCGGGGCGAAGCCGTACTGCGCGTCGTGGAACATCCGCAGCATGGTGGCGACGGTGACCAGCGCCTCGTCGGTCACCCAGTGCGGGGCGAGCGGGTACTCCCCGCACTCCCCCTCCAGGTACGACAGCACCTCACGGTTGCGCTCGTCCATCCCGAGCGCCCGCGGAGCGCCGGTGAAGCCGACGTACTCCAGGTGCCGGAGCAGGGCGTGCACAGACGGGGTCCACGGCCCGGCGTTGCGACGGACCGTGTCGCCGACCCGGACCACGGTGCTCACGTTCCCGCCGTGCAGCGGGATCTCCTGCGAAGTCACGTACGGTCTCCCGAGGCGCTGCGAGGAATGGCCGGGATCACGCCAGCCCGCGTACGCGCGATCGTCACTGGTCACCCGAGACTACGCGTCCCGTCCAGCGGGCTCGGTGCCCAGCAGCGCGTCGACGAACTGCGCCGGGTCGAACGGCGCGAGGTCGTCCTTGCCCTCGCCGAGACCGACGAGCTTGACCGGGATGCCGAGCTTGCGCTGTACGGCGATCACGATGCCGCCCTTGGCGGTGCCGTCGAGCTTGGTCAGCACCACGCCGGTCACGTTGACCACCTCGGTGAAGACCCGGGCCTGCTCCAGACCGTTCTGGCCGGTCGTGGCGTCGAGGATGAGCAGCGTCTCGTCGATCGGTCCCTGCTTCTCCACGACGCGTTTGACCTTGCCCAGCTCGTCCATCAGGCCGACCTTGTTCTGCAGGCGACCGGCGGTGTCGATGAGCACCGTGTCCACGCCGGTGTCGATGCCCCGCTTGACGGCGTCGAAGGCCACGCTGGCCGGGTCGGCCGCCTCGGGGCCCCGCACGGTCTCCGCGCCGACCCGTTCGCCCCAGGTCTGCAACTGGTCGGCGGCGGCGGCCCGGAAGGTGTCGGCGGCGCCGAGCAGCACGGTACGGCCGTCGGCGACCAGCACCCGGGCGACCTTGCCGCACGTGGTGGTCTTGCCGGCGCCGTTGACGCCGACGACCAGCACGACCGCCGGCACGCCGTCCTTGGGGGCGGTGCGCAGCGAACGGTCCATGCTCGGGTCGAGGGCGTTGACCAGCTCGGCGGCGAGCAGCGCGCGCAGCTCACCGGCCGAGCGGGTGCCCAGCACGCGGGTCTGCTCGCGCAGCCGGTCGACGATGTCGCGGGTCGCGTCGACGCCGACGTCGGCGGTGATCAGGCTGTCCTCGATCTCCTCCCAGACGTCCTCGTCGAGGTGGTCGCGGGCGAGCAGGCCGAGCAGGCCCTTGCCGAACACGTTCTGCGAGCGCGACAGGCGGGAGCGGAGCCGGACCAGCCGCCCGGCGGTCGGCTCGGGGACCTCGACCTGCGGTTCGAGCACCGGCGGCGGCTCGACCAGGACACCGGTGGACAGATCGGACTCTGGTGCCTCGACCGGCGGACCGGCGAGATCCTCTTCGGCCCGGGTGTCGACCTCGGTGCGCGGCAGCGGAGGCTCGGGCCGCCGCCGCAGACGGGGCACGACCAGCCCGACTGTGCCGACGATCAGCACACCGAGCAGGACCAGAGCGAGGACGAGATATTCGGCCATGCCGGAATCCTGTCAGATGCCGGCGACGCCGTCCCAGCCACCGCACCCGGCCGGTGTCCGGAAACCGGCGGTAGGCTCGCGTCATGCCCGCCGCACACCTCCTGATCGGCCCACTTCTGCGGCGAGTGGTCGACACTCGGGCGACGATCTGGGTGGAGACCGCCGCGCCCGCCGTGGTCACCGTCCGCACCGCCGACGGCGCCACCGGCACCGCGCCCACCTTCTCGGCGTACGACCACCACTACGCCCTCGTCGTGGTGGAGGGCCTCACCCCGGACAGCACCACCACGTACGAGGTGCTGGTCGACGACGAGTTGGTGTGGCCCGTGGAGAGCAGCGGCTTCCCGCCCAGCGTCATCCGTACCCGGGCGGTCGACGACCTGGACCAGCCGGTCAACCTGATCTTCGGTTCGTGTCGCGAGACCACCCAGCACGCCACCACCCGCAAGCTCCCGCCGGACGCCCTGGACGCGTACGCCCGGCGGTCGATGGCGGACCCGGAGTCGAACCCGCTGCCGGACCTGCTGGTGCTCCTCGGTGACCAGGTGTACGCCGATGTCACCTCACCGACCGTGCGTCGGCTGCTGCGCCGACGCCGTCGGCGGCCGAAGGGCGCTCCGGCCGACCAGGTGGTGAGCTTCGACGAGTACACGAAGCTCTACCTGGAGTCGTGGCGTGATCCGGAGATCCGCTGGCTGCTCTCCACCGTGCCCAGCGTGATGATCTTCGACGATCACGAGATCATCGACGACTGGAACACCTCGGCGTCGTGGCGTGCCGAGATGCGCGAGCAGCCGTGGTGGGCCGAACGGATCGGCAGCGGGCTGGCCTCGTACTGGGTCTACCAGCACCTGGGCAACCTCGCGCCGGACGAGATCGCCGCCGACCCGGTCTTCGCCAAGGTCGTCGCCGCCGAGGACGCCACCGGCGTGCTGCGCGAGTTCGGGCACCGGGTCGACCAGGAGGCCGACCTGGCACACGACACCGAGCGCTGGCGGGCCGTGCAGTACCAGTGGAGCTACGCGCTCGACCTGGGGCGTACCCGACTGGTCATGCTCGACAACAGGTGCAGCCGGGTGCTCGAGCCGGGCAGCCGGGCGATGCTGCCGCCGGGTGAGTGGTCGTGGTTCCTGGACCAGGCCCACGGCGTCTACGACCACCTCGTGGTGGGCGCCTCGCTGCCCTGGCTGCTGCCCCAGGGCATCCACCACATCGAGGCGTGGAACGAGAAGCTGGCCGACTCGCGCCGGCCGTGGGTGGCCCGGACGGCCGAGAAGCTGCGCCGGGCTCTCGATCTGGAGCACTGGGCGGCGTTCCGACGGTCCTTCGAGGCGCTCGGTGAGACGTTCGCCCGGATCGGCACCGGCACGCCGAGAGCGCCCGGCGCACGGGTCGGCGCCGGCCCGGCGTACGCCCCACCGGCGTCGATCAGCGTGCTCTCCGGGGACGTGCACCACTCGTACGTGGCCCGGGCCCGGTTCGCCGACCCCGCGGTGGTCACGCCGGTGCACCAGCTCACCTGCTCGCCGATCCACAACCAGGTGCCGGCCGGCATCCGACCGCTGATGAAGATGGGCTGGTCGTCGGGCCCGGCGGGGGCCACCCGGGCGCTGGCCCGCTCGGCGGGTGTCCGGCGGCCGGGGGTGCGCTGGCGCAAGCTGGCCGGGCCCTACTTCGGCAATGCGGTCGCCACTCTGACCCACCGGGGCCGGCAGGCTGAGGTGATCATCGAGGGTACGACCAGCGACGGGCACCTACGCCCGGTGATGAGCCGCCGCCTCTCCGGCGACGGGTGACCGGGCCTCGCCGTACTCTCTAGGCCGTGAGCGAGCATCAGCCGGAACCGATCCGGGCCGTCGAGCACGAGCTGACCGCGCTGCTGCGTCGCGGGCGGGCGGTCTCCTGGGAGATCGCCCGCGAGGTGCACCCGACCCTCGAACCGAACACCTACGGGCTGCTGCTCTGGTTGCGGCGCAGCGGGTCGATCCGGCTGACCGAGCTGGCGGCGCGGCTCGGCGTGGGCAAGGGAACGCTCAGCCGGCAGATCAACGGGTTGGAGGCACTCGGCCTGGTGCACCGCGAGCCCGACCCGAGTGACCGGCGGGCGGCGCAGATCAGCCTCACCGAGGAGGGCCAGCGACGGTTCGACGTGGCCCGGTCCGCCCGGTTGGGCGAGTTCCTGCGGGCGCTGGACGACTGGCCGGCCCGGGACGTGGAGGAGTTCGCTCGGCTCCTCGGCCGGTTCAACGATTCCTGGAGATGACCCGTGACGTGGGGAATGTTGTCACCTTCTCCCCAGTTGTTGCTTGAGGCAACCAAAGCGTCAAGGCTGGAGGCACCACACGATGACCCAGGCGACAGCGTCCCGAGCGCCCGCCGTCGACATGACCCACCGGCAGATCCTGGAGGCCCTCTCCGGGCTGCTGCTTGGCATGTTCGTCGCGATCCTCTCCTCCACGGTCGTCTCGAACGCGCTGCCGCGGATCATCACGGAGCTGCACGGCGGTCAGTCCGCCTACACCTGGGTGGTCACCTCGGCGCTGCTCGCGACCACCGCGACCACCCCAATTTGGGGCAAACTAGCCGATTTGACCAGTAAGAAGACACTGGTCCAGCTCGCCCTGGGCATCTACGTCTTGGGCTCGGTGCTGGCCGGCCTGGCGCAGGGCACCAGCGAGCTGATCGCCTGCCGGGTGCTCCAGGGCGTCGGCGCCGGTGGCCTCACCGCGCTGGCCCAGGTGATCCTGGCGACGATCATCGCGCCGCGCGAGCGGGGCCGCTACAGCGGCTACCTGGGCGCCGTGATGGCCGTCGGCACCATCGGCGGCCCGCTGATCGGCGGCGTGATCGTGGACACCTCGTGGCTCGGCTGGCGCTGGTGCTTCTACGTCGGCGTGCCGTTCGCCATCGCCGCGCTCGTCGTGCTCCAGAAGACCCTGCACCTGCCGGTGGTCAAGCGCCGGGCACAGATCGACTGGTGGGGCGCCACCCTGATCACGGCGGCGGTCTCGGTGCTGCTGATCTGGGTCTCCCTGGCCGGCGACCAGTTCGCCTGGGCGTCCTGGCAGACCGTCGCCATGGTGCTCGGCGCCCTGCTCCTCGGCGCGCTCGCCATCCGGGTGGAGACCCGCGCCGCCGAGCCGATGATCCCGCCGCGGCTGTTCCGCAACCGGACGATCACCCTCGCCGTCGTCGCCAGCGTCGCGGTGGGCGTGGGCCTGTTCGGCGCGTCGATCTTCCTGGGCCAGTACTTCCAGATCAGCCGGGGCGAGTCCCCGACGATGGCCGGCCTGATGACCCTGCCGATGATCCTCGGCCTGCTGGTCGCCTCGACCGTGGGCGGACGGATCATCACGAAGACCGGCCGCTGGAAGCGGTTCCTGGTAGCCGGTTCGGCGCTGCTCACCGTCGGCTTCGCGCTCATGGGCACGCTGCGCGCGGACACCAGCTACGCCCTGCTCAGCGTCTACATGCTGCTGGTCGGCGTCGGCCTGGGCCTCACCATGCAGAACCTCGTCCTCGCCGTGCAGAACACCGTCGGCACGCACGAGCTCGGCGCGGCCAGCTCGGTGGTGGCGTTCTTCCGCAGCCTGGGCGGCGCGATCGGCGTCTCCGCCCTCGGCGCGGTCCTCGCCCACAAGGTCAAGGACTACACCGCCGACGGACTGTCCCAGCTCGGCATCCCCGCGTCCAGCTCCGGCAGCGGCGGCACCCTGCCCGACGTGCACGCCCTGCCCGGCCCGCTGCGGGTGGTGGTGGAGGCCGCGTACGGCCACGGCGCCGGTGACATCTTCCTGGCCGCCGCCCCGTTCGCGCTGATCGCGTTGATCGCCGTGCTCTTCATCAAGGAAGTGCCGCTGCGGCAGCACAACGGCAGCCCGGTTTCCGGCGGGGGCGAGCGGGAATCGAATCCTGTCGTAGGCGCTGGCGCGGTGCCCGCCGGTGAGCAGAGGTGAGGTAGAGCCATGGGCGTGGGAGCACCGGACCGCGAGGAGTACGGCCCCCGGGTCAGCTCGCTTCCCTTCGAGCGCGGCACCGACGGCCCGAGGGTGATCATGGTGGGCGTCGACGGCACCCGCACCTCCGGGCGGGCCGGCTCCTACGCCGCAGGGCTGGCCCGCCGCCAGGGCGCCGCGCTCGTGGTGGTCTTCGTCAGCTCGGCGAGCGGCCTCACCTCCCTGGTGCCCGGGATGGACGCCGGCGCGGTCCAGCGCACCCACGACGAGCTGGCCGACGAGCTGCGCCGGGAGTGCCGACGCGGGGCCGAGCAGCTGGGCATTCCGGTGACGCTGCTGTGCCGACGCGGCGACGCGTACGCCGAGCTGTGTGCGGCGGCCGACGAGTTCCGGGCCGACATGGTCGTGGTGGGCGCGTCCGAACAGGCCGGGCACCGGCTGGTCGGCTCGGTCGCCACCCGGCTGGTTCGCAAGGGGCACTGGCCCGTCGTCGTGGTGCCCTGAATAACCCGTCGCGTGTTGTCCCACGTCCCGGGCAGGATGCGCGCCATGACGTGGACCGCACCGGAGCTCACCCGGACCCCCGAACCGTACGTCGGCGACGAGCGCACGATGCTCGACGGCTGGCTCGACTACCACCGGCAGACACTGCTGCTCAAGTGCGCGGGCCTCACCGAGGAGCAGTTGCGCACGCCGAGCGTCGAGCCGTCCGGGCTGACCCTGCTCGGCCTCGTCCGGCACCTCGCCGAGGTGGAGGCGTGGTGGTTCCGGGAGTGCTTCGCCGGCGAGCGGGTCGACTACCCGTACTTCACGCCCGAGAACCCGGACGCCGACCACGACGTGAGCGCCGCCGACGCCGAGGCGGACTTCGCCACCTTCCACCGGGAGGTGGCACTGGCCCGCGCGGTCGCCGCCGGGCACTCCCTCGACGAGACGTTCATCGAGGTCGGCAGCAAGAAGCGCACCTTCAACCTGCGCTGGTTGTACGTGCACATGATCGAGGAGTACGCCCGGCACAACGGCCACGCCGACCTGATCCGGGAACGCATCGACGGCGTCACCGGCGAGTGACCCCATCCGCCCGGCCGCCAGCGTGTGCGCGCCCAGCGGCGTAGGCAGCACCGACGAACCGGCGGGGTCGGGTAGGTCGGCACCAGGCGGGCCCAGCCACCCGCTTCCAGGGCCTGTTTCATAAGGGCGGTCGAGCCGAGGCGGAGTCCGGGCGGCGGGACAGCCCAGGTCGGGGCCGGGTAGCCCCGACCTCGCCGCCGCGCGTCTGACCGCGCCAGGGTGCGCCTGCGACGGTCTTCGACAGCTAACGGCGTCGGCGGTGTTTTCTGCGCCCCTGTTCGGGAGTCGGTGGCCGCACTTCGTCGAAGCTGTAGTCGGCCTGTTGGTTCGCCGGGCGCGCTGATGACTGGACGCCTGCCACGTCATGCTGCCAACTGTTGGTCGTGATGCTCATGGAGTCCATCTGTTGTGTCGTGTAGCTGATGGCTTCCTGGTTGACGCTGCTGCTGCCGTACTGATAGTTCGGCGCGCTGACGACTCGGGCGTAGTCGTGGTAATTGGACAGGCTCGGGCCGGCGGAGGAAGGGTTGGGACCTCCGCTCTCGGAGTATCCGGTGTATCGGGAGGCATCGGTGGTGGGCTGGTTGAAGCCGTAGGACGCGCTCGTCCCGTAGTCAGATGTGTACCCACTGACGTCGTGGGAGGGATGGGATCGTTGGAGCGCGAGCGGCGGCTGGGCCTCGACCGCATAGGGATTTACGCTCGGGTACCTCAGATCCGGTCCTGCCGGTCCTGGACCGGCGTACTGGAATTGCGCCGAGGACGCAAACTCGTACGGATTTTGCGCATAGTCGCCCTGCGGCGCAGGGTCGGCGGCGTACTGCCCGGAGGGCGCCGAATAGGCAAGGGCGGGTGCTCCTGGTGCGGGCAGCCGGTTGCCAAGCGGGTCGAGAACCTGGTCGTGCTGGCGGGCCTCGGCGGGAACGCCCGGTCGCCAGCCCGCCGGCAGACTGATCCTGGCCGCCGCCGCCTGTTCCGGGTTGGCACCATAGGGGAAGCGGTCGGGGTGTGACTGTAGGAAGCAGTTCCCGCCCTCTCTGGGCAGGGTGTACGAACCTCTGGGGAGTCCATGGGCATCGGTGAAATCGTTCAACACAGCCACGGTCATGTTTGAACTGCTGGCGTGGGCGAGCCGGCCGGTGTCGCGAGCCCAGGCTTGCAGGAGTCGGTCATCGACGATGCATGGATTGTCGATGACTTCCTGGTAGGCGGCGGGCGTAAAGGTTCTCACCCAGCCGGCGGGCAGGGGAATTTTTTGAGCTGCCGCCTGGGTCATGTCGGCACCATAGGGCGCGCGGTCCGGGTGTGACTCCACGAAATATTCACGACCCACTTTGGCGAGAGTGTAATACCCGTTGGGCAATCCGTGGGCAGTGGCGAAGTCGTTCAACACCCCCTGTCTCAAGTTCGCCAGTCCAGATTTCGGGTCAGCGAGTCGGCCGGTCTCCCGCGCCCAGGCCAAGGCGAGCCGGCCGTCGACGATGCCGGGGCTGAATATGACGTCCAGGTAGGCGGCCGGCGCATAGGGTTTTCCCCCGCGAGGGAAAACTGCATCCTCTTCGCCGCTGCCCACGCTCGATCGGCACCGTTGGGGAAATTCTCGCGGTGTGCCCGCAGCCGATATGACTTCGTCGATACGGCGCTGCCGCGACCGTCGTAGGTGAGGGTGTATGAGGCCGGGGGGAGCCCGTGGTCGGCGGCGAAGTCCACCAACATGTCCCGGCCGACTTTGTCGATTGTTCCCGAAGCGGGGAGTCGGCCGGTCGCCCGCGCCCATCTTACGAGGAGTTTGACATCGGCGACTTCTGGGTTGTCGATGACCTCATCGTAAGCCAGCCTTTCATAATTTCGCCCCCAGCCGTCGGGTGGGCGGATCCTGATGGGTGCCGCAGAATTTGGGTCCGCGCCGCCGGGAAAAAGATCCGGGTTCGATTGCAGCCGGTAAGACTTCGGCGAGTAGACCGAGCCTTCGCCGCTGTAGATGAGGGTGTACGAGCCTGCGGGTAGCCCGTGTGCGGTGGCAAAATCGTTCACCACCCCCGGAGTCACCCTGGCTATGTCCAAGCGGGACAGACGACCCGTTTCATGCGCCCAGGCCGCTACTAGCAGGGGATCGGCGAGCCCAGGTAAATCAATGACCTCCTGATACGCCGCCGCTGTGAAAACACGCCCCCATCCGGCGGGCGGTCGAATTCGCTGAGCTGCCACAGCTCCCAGGTTGACGCCGCCAGGGGCACGCTCAGGATGGTCCTGCAGGAGGTGTTCGGAACCCTTCCGCTTCAGTGTGTAGTAGCCGGAGGGGAGCCCGTGAGAATCGGCAAAGTCGTCCAACACTTTCTGGTTCAGGTCAGTGTATTTCCTGGTTTTGGGATTCAATCTGCCGGAGGCGTGTGCCCAGGCCATCACGAGGCGGGCATCGGCGACGCCAGGGTCGGCGATGACCTCGTCGTAGGCCATCGGATCATAAGCTCTGGGGCGTCGGGGCATGTTTCTGCTCCTCTCGTACGGGTGGCCGGGTCCAACTCCCCTACGGTGCGCCCATCACGAAGGTTCACCGCGTCACCGGGTCAAGTCGAATCAATGCGGGGCCGGGAGCTACGGCCGTTCCTGCCGGCGTGCCCGGACACGTACCCGGGCTGACCGCTGGAGGGGGCCGGTCGCAGTCACCGACCACCGTCGGCCGTCTGCACTGGGAACAGTCAGCTCAACGCGCCCAGTCCAGCCTGGCCGTTCACGGTCACCCAGGTCCCCGGTCTGCGCTGATCGTTCCTCACGCCGCCAGCGCGGCCCGCAGGTAGCGCAGGTCGGCGTGGCCGCCCCAGCGGTGGGCCGACAGCCCGGCGGCGCGGGCGCCCCGTACGGCCCAGTCCTCGTCGTCGACGAAGAGCACCCGGGCCGGTGGGGTGGCCAGCGCCTGGCAGGCGGCCTGGAAGTACTCCGGAGCGGGCTTGTGCACGCCGAGGGTGGACGAGTTGACCACCACGTCGAACTCGCCGACCAGGCCGAGCACGGCGAGGTCGGCGTCGAGCAGGTCGGTGGCGTTGGTGCCCAGGCCGACGGGAATGCCGGCGGCGCGCACCTCCCGGACGAAGTCGAGCACCTTTTCGTCGACCTCACCCCGGTAGCGCTGCCACTGCTCGACGGCCGCGCGGGCCCGGTCCGGCCCGCCGGCCGGCTCGGCGAGCGCGTCGGCCACGCTGCTCACCCAGTCGGCGTGGCTGACCTGGCCGGTGAGCACCGGCTGGAGCCTCCCCCACTGCATGGCGATCTCGGTGAGCACCCCTTCGGAGAGGCCGTACTCCCGCTCGACGTCGGCGGCCACCGCCGGGTCCCACCGGCGCAGTACGCCGTCGAAGTCCAGCAGGAGCGCCTTCGCGCGTTCCCGAGCCACTACCCGTTCTCCTCGCCGCGGCCGGGCCGCTGGTCGTCCTCGTCGGTTCGGTTGAGCCGTTGACTGATCACCTGGGTGACCCCGCTGCGCATGGTCACCCCGTAGAGCGCGTCGGCGATCTCCATCGTCCGCTTCTGGTGCGTGATGACGATCAGCTGACTCTTCTCCCGCAACTGTGCCAGCAGCGTGATGAGCCGGCCCAGGTTCACGTCGTCCAGGGCCGCCTCCACCTCGTCCATGATGTAGAACGGGCTGGGCCGGGCGCGGAAGATCGCCACGAGCATGGCCACGGCGGTCAGCGACCGCTCGCCACCGGAGAGCAGCGACAGGCGCTTGATCTTCTTGCCCGGCGGGCGGGCCTCGACCTCGACGCCGGTGGTGAGCAGGTCCTCGGGGTCGGTGAGGATGAGCCGGCCCTCGCCGCCGGGGAAGAGCACCGTGAACACCTGCTGGAACTCGCGCGCGGTGTCCTCGAAGGCGCTGGCGAAGACCTCCAGGATCCGCTCGTCCACGTCCTTGACGACGGTGAGCAGGTCCCGTCGGGTGGCCTTGAGGTCCTCCAACTGCTCGGAGAGGAACTTGAAGCGCTCCTCCAGCGCCGCGAACTCCTCCAACGCGAGGGGGTTGACCTTGCCGAGCAGGGCGAGTTCGCGTTCCGCCTTGGCGGCCCGTTTCTCCTGCACCGGCCGCTCGTAGCGCACCGGCTCGGGCACCGGCAGACCGTCGCGTTCGGCGGCGGCCACGTCGACCTGGGTCGGTGGGACGAGCTGGCTCGGGCCGTACTCGGCGACGAGGGTCTCCACGTCCAGCCCGAAGTCCTCGGCGGCCTTCGCCTCCAGTTGCTCGATCCGCAGCCGCTGCTCCGCGCGGGCCACCTCGTCGCGGTGCACCTGGCTGGTCAGCCGCTCCAGCTCGGCACCGAGGCGCTTGGCCGCTCCGCGTACCTCCTGAAGCTCCGCCTCGCGGGCGGCGCGTTCGCGCGCGACGGCGTCGCGGTGCTGCTCGGCCGTCGCGATCGACGTGGTGAGCCGGGTGAGCGCCGCGCGCGCTCCGCCCGCCACGGCCCGGGCGATGCCCGCGCCCCGGGCGCGCGCGGCCCGCCGGGCGGCGGCGCGTTCGCGCGCGGCACGTTCCGCGGTGGCCTGCCGGGCGAGCGAGTCGGCCCGGCCGGCGATCGAGGAGACGCGCTCCTCGGCGGTACGCACCGCGAGCCGGACCTCCATCTCGTTCTGCCGGGCCTGCGGCACCATGGCGGCGAGCTGGTCCCGCTCCTCGGTGGAGGGCTCGGCGTCGACCGGGGTCTCCTCGGCCAGCCGCAGCCGCTCCTGGAGCTCGTCGAGCGTGGCGAGATCCCGCTGCCGGGCGGCCTCGGCGCGCGCGTGGGACTCGCCGAGCCGGTCGGTCTCCGCCTTGGCGGAACGGGCGGCCGCGCCCAGCTCGGCGAGCCGGCGGGCGGCGGCGTTGCGGTGGCTCTCCGCCTCCCGCTTCTCGGCGGCGGCGTGCTGCACGGCCTCCTTCGCGGTCGTCACCTCGGCGCGCGCCTCGACGAGCTGGTCGCGCAGCTCCGCGCCGGTCCGCTCGGCGGTGAGCCGGTTGGCGCGGGCCTCCTCGACGGCCGCCTGCACCTCGATGTAGCTGGGCGCCTTGGCCGACCCGCCGGCCGCCGCGTACGCCCCGACCACGTCACCGTCCGGCGTGACGGCCCGCAGCTCGGGGTTGCCGGCGACCAGCTCGGCCGCCGCCGCGAGATCGTCGACGAGCGCCACGTCACGCAGCGCCCGGTGCACCGCCGGCCGGATGTCGGGCGCGCACTCCACCAGGTCGGGAGCCCAGCGGGCGCCGTCGGGGAGCTTCGGGCGCAGCGCGTCGGCCGATCCGGTCATGCCGGGCCCGGCGGGGCTGCCGACCAGCAGACCGGCCCGCCCGGCGTCGGAGATCTTGAGCAGCCGCATCGCCTCGACGGCCTCGTCCACCCCGCTGACGGCGACCGCGTCGGCGAGACCGCCGAGCGCGGCGGCCAACGCGGCCTCGTGTCCGGGCGCGACGGTGAGCAGCCCGGCCAGGCTGCCGAGCAGGCCGGGTACGTCCCCGGCGCGGGCCAGCAGCGCCCCGGCGCCGTCCTTGCGCCGCAGGCCCAGCGCCAGGGCCTCCTCGCGGGCCTTCCAGGTGGCGGCGTCCTTCTCCGCGGCCCGCTCGGCGTCGGCCAGCGACCGGACGGCCGCCTGGGCGCGCTCCTGGACGGCGAGCGCCTCGGCGTGCCGGGCGTCCAGGTCCGCGTTGTCCCGGTCCGCCTCGGTGGACTGGGCGGCGACCTCGTCCAGGTCGGCCTGCGCCTGTTCGGCGCGACCCAGCGCGTCGGCGTGCGCGACGGCGAGGCGTTCGATCTCCTCACCGGCGCTGGTGGTCCGGGCGCGGGCCGAGTTGACCTGGCCGGTGAGGCGGGCCAGGCCCTCGCGTCGGTCGGCGATGGCCTTGGCGGCGGCGACCAGCTCGCGCTCGGCGGCGGCGAGCTGCCGTTCCAGCTCCTGGCGGTGCTCGACCGCCTCGGCCAGCCGGATCTGGTCGTCGGTGAGCGCCGCGCGCAGCTCCTCCTCCTGCTCGCGGACGCGCTCGGCCTCGGCCTCCAACTGGTCGGGGTCGCGGCCGGGCCGTTCGTCGTCGCCGCTGGCGCTGAGGTGCCGCAGCCGCTCCCGGGCGAGCTGTTCGATCGAGCGGAACCGCTCCTGCAGCGCGGACAGCTTGTACCAGGTGTCCTGCGCCGCCGCGAGCAGCGGCGCGTCCTCGGCGAGGGCGGCCTCCAACTCGCCGAGCCGGCCCTGCACCTCGGCGTGTTCGCCCTCGATCTGCTCGCGACGCTCCCGCAGCGCGGTCTCGTCGGCGATCTCCCGGTCGAGCGTGGTCCGCAGGGTGGCCAGGTCGTCGGCGAGCAGCCGCAGCCGGGCGTCGCGCAGGTTGGCCTGGATGGCGGCCGCCCGGCGGGCGACCTCGGCCTGCCGGCCGAGCGGCTTGAGCTGACGGCGCAGCTCGGCGGTGAGGTCGGTGAGCCGGTTCAGGTTGGTTTGCATCGCGTCGAGCTTGCGCAGCGCCTTTTCCTTGCGCTTGCGGTGCTTGAGGACGCCAGCCGCCTCCTCGATGAACGAGCGGCGGTCTTCCGGCTTGGCGTGCAGCATGCCGTCCAGGCGGCCCTGCCCGACGATGATGTGCATCTCCCGGCCGATGCCGGAGTCGGACAGCAGCTCCTGGATGTCGAGAAGTCGGCAGGTGTTGCCGTTGATCTCGTACTCGCTCTCGCCCGAGCGGAACATCCGGCGGGTGATGGAGACCTCGGTGTACTCGATCGGCAGCGCGCCGTCGGTGTTGTCGATGGTGAGGGTGACCTCGGCGCGGCCCAGCGGGGCACGGCCGGCGGTGCCGGCGAAGATGACGTCCTCCATCTTGCCGCCGCGCAGCGCCTTGGCGCCCTGTTCGCCGAGCACCCAGGCGATGGCGTCGACGACGTTCGACTTGCCGGAGCCGTTCGGGCCCACCACGCAGGTGATCCCGGGCTCCAGCTTCAACGTCGTGGCGGAGGCGAAGGACTTGAAGCCCTTCACCGTCAGGCTCTTGAGATACACCTTCTCGATCCTCGTCCGGTGGCCGCCGTACCGTCGCCGGCTGCGGGGACCTGGGTGAACCCGCAGACTAACCCGGTGACGGCACCCGCCCGGCACGCGACCCGCCCCGGCCGGGGCGACGACCCGCGCTCCCCGTCAGGCGGGAGGTGGCCCTGGTCTCGTCGCGGCGGTGGCGGAAAGACAAACACCGCTCATGATCGAAAGGTGCCAGCCGGCGTTCTGTCGAAACTGCGGGAGCGCTTGAGAGCGAGCCAGTTACAAGATCATAAATCGTCGGCCGTGAAAGGGGCCGGACAGCGTTGCGCGCCGGCACACGAGTGTCGGCGCGCATTTTTGCGGTGGTGCTGCGATTCAGTTTTCCAACCCCGAAGATCAGGTCAGCGCCGGCTCGGCGAGACGGAGCAGGTCGTCCGCTTCCGCCGCAGCCGCCGCGAGCCGATCATTGTCGGCACGCAGACGCGTGATCTCGAACTCCAGTGCCTGAACCCTGGCACGCAGTCGGGTGACCTCGTCGAGCAGACGCCGGTCGGGCGCTGCACCTACGTGGCCGTAGAGGGCCTTCGCCATGCTGACTCCTTGATATGCGCTGCCGGAAAGGCCGGCCAAGCGCGCGCCCATTAAGTACGCGGCTGTCATTCCAGGTGTATCTGGGCATGACCGGGCGCGACTGGCGACACCTATATATTGAGCCGCAAACCCCTCCTTCGTCAAGTTCTCGCAGGCCGTAGATCATCTCCACGTCGACCTGTCCACTTGTCGGGGGGGCTGCCGCAAGGCACGGACACGCTCTGTCCGGACGCCTTCACTGTACGCCCGTATTCCCGGAAGTCACCGCCTTGGCGTCCGACTTCCTCTTAACTCTTCCTTAGCCACGTTGCCGCAGGTCGCGGGCGAGTCGTAGCGTCACCCGGGCCCACAACCGACCCCGTGGAGGCAGAGGCGTGTACGGCTGGACCGACCCGATGGACCCGAACGGCGCCGCCCGGCGCGCCGAGCGGCCGACCGACGAGCCGGACTGGCTGACAGACCGCCCGGAGCCCCGCTCGGCGTACCTGTTCGGGGACGACCCCGACCAGCCCGCTGACGAGTGGCACGCCGCCGAGCCCTCCCCCCGCTGGGAAGCCGCCCCCGTGGACGCGCCGACCACGAGCTGGCCGGGACACGCCCGAGGCGACGAACCGACCGGTGACACCCGGGCGACTGAGGTCACGGACGGGTGGCGCGCCGGGACCGACGCGTACCCCACCGGAGGCCGCAACACGGCGGCCGCCGGCGACGGGCGGACCGGCACCGGACGGCACCGCTCGCCGCGGAACTGGCGTCGCCCGCTCATGATCGGCGGCGCGGCCGCGACGGCCACCCTCGTGGTGAGCATCGGCGTCGGCGCGCTCGCGATGCCCGGCGGCAACGGCACGGCCGACGAGCCGACCGCCGTCGACGACACCGTCGCCGCCGCGCCCGCGGTCCCCACCGAGCAGGCGACCAGCGACACCCCGGCCCCACCGTCGGCGACCAGCTCGCCCAGCCCGGCACGGCCGAGCCCGTCGCCGAGCAAGGTCGTCAAGCCCACCCCCGCCTCGTCGCGGACCACCGCCACGTCCCGCCGCAGCGTCGATCGCAGCACCGCGCCGAGCACCGCCAGCGGCACCGTCAGCGACCAGGCCCGCGAGGTGGTGGACCTGGTCAACGCCGAGCGGGCCAAGGCCGGCTGCAAGGCGCTCAGCATCGACGACAAGTTGATGACCGCCGCGCAGCGGCACAGCCAGGACCAGGCCGACCACAGCAAGATGACGCACACCGGCAGCGACGGCAGCGACACGGGCGTCCGGCTGGACCGCGTCGGCTACGCGTGGCGCACCTACGGCGAGAACGTGGCGTGGAACCAGAAGACGCCGGCCGCCGTGATGGATGCCTGGATGAACAGCTCCGGGCACCGCGCCAACATCCTGAACTGCGCGTTCACCGAGATCGGGGTCGGCATCGCCAGCAGCGACGGGCCGTACTGGACGCAGGTCTTCGCGGCGCCGCGCTGACCGCGCGTCGTCCGCGCCCCCGCGCTCGTTGACCCGGTTGGGTACGCCGGGGTACACGGCGGCGTGCCGGTGGGGGCGGCGACGGGCCGCCCGGGACCCGGGAGCTGCCGATGCGGATCCGGCCGCGGCGACGTCGCGCCGCACGCCCGCTACGCCGGATCGCGTCGGCCGCCGTCGCGCTCGTCCTGGTGCTGCCGGCGTACGGCTGCCGGCGCGAGCTGACCCCGCCCGGCGCGCCCACCCCCTGGCCGGCCGCCCAGTCCCGCCACTGGCAGTGGCAGTGGCAACTCGACGGCCCGCTCGACGAGACGGTGGACGCGGACGTCTTCCTGCTCGACCCGGTGGCGACCACGGCGGCGCAGACGGCCGAGCTGCGCGCCCGGGACCGACGGCTGATCTGCCAGGTGGCGGTCGGCACGGTGCGCCCGACCGACCCGGACGCCAGCCGACTGCCCGCCGTCGCGCTCGGCGCTCCCGGTCGACAGTCCGGCAGTCGGTGGCTGGACGTACGGGCCTGGGACGCGCTGGAGCCGGTGCTGACCGACCGGTTCCGGCTGTGCCGGGGCAAGGGCTTCGGCGCGGTGGCGCTGGCCGACGCCGACGGGTACGCGCACCGCAGTGGTTTCCCCCTGGCGTTCGACGATCAACTGCTGTTCAACCGCCGGCTGGCCCGCCTGGCCCGCTCGCTGGACCTCTCCCCCGGGCTGGTCAACGACGTGCCGCAGCTCGCGGCCCTGGCACCCGACTTCGACTTCGTGGTCAACGAGGAGTGCGTCCGGCTCGACCAGTGCGCCAAGCTGCTGCCGTTCGCGGACGCCGGCAAACCGGTCTTCCACGTCGAGTACGTCGGCACGACCGACGACTTCTGCGTCACCACGGTCGGCTACGGCTTCGCGTCGATCCGCAAGGACCGGGAGTTGGACGCCTGGCGGGAGCCCTGCCCGCTGCCGTGACCGCCCGGCGCCCCCGTGCACGCCGGTAAGGCACGTGCCGGGCCGCGAGTCGCGGCCCGGCACGGGGAACGATCTGCTGCTCAGGAGACGGGCACCAGCTCCGGGGCGGAGGTCGGCGGGTCGGTGGGCGCAGGCTCCGAACGCCGGCGCAGGAACCGCGGCGCCCACCAGTTCGCGTCACCGAGCATGGTCATCAGAGCCGGCAGCACCACACCCCGGATGATCGTGGCATCCAGCAGGATCGCCGCCGCCAGACCGATGCCGAGCTGCTTCATGTCGATCGTGCTCAACGTGGCGAAGATCGAGAACACCCCGACCATCACGATCGCCGCGCTGGTCACCACCCCGGCCGACGACGTGATGCCGTACGAGACCGCGTCCCGGTTGGACATCCCGGCCCGTACCCCCTCGCGGATCCGGCTCACCACGAACACGTGGTAGTCCATCGAGAGGCCGAACAGCACCACGAACAGGAACAGCGGCAGCCAGGAGACGATCGCCCCCATCGACGTGAAGCCGAGCAGTCCCTCGGCCCAGTCACCCTGAAAGACCAGCACCAGCAGCCCGTACGCGGCGCCGGCCGAGAGCAGGTTCAGCACGATCGAGCTGGCCGCCACCACGACCGAGCGGAAGGTGAGCGTCATAACGAGGAACGTGAGCGCCAGCACGAAGCCCATCACCAGCGGCAGCTTGTCGCGGACGTGCGCCGCGTAGTCCTCGCTGTCGGCCACGCTGCCGCCCACCGCGTACTCGATGCCGGGGATGCCCCGCAGCTCGGCCGGGACCAGGTCGGCGCGCAGCTTCTCCAGCGACTGCACCGACCGGTCGTCGCGGCTGGCGTACGGGGTGGCGACGTCCAGCACCGACACCCGCCGGTCGGCCGACACCTTGATCTTCGGGCCGTCCGCCTCGGTGGGGGCGAACAGCGGATCGGCGGAGGCGCGGGCGGCCAGGTCGGTGAGGGCCGCGCCCACCCGGTCGGCCTGGTCGGCCGGCGCGCGCACGGCCACCACGTGATTGGTGCCGGTGCTCGGGAAGGCTGCGGTGAGCCGGTCGTACGCCTGCATGGCCGGTGTGGTGCGCGGCAGGTCCTCCATGCCGGGGAACTTCAGCTTCATGCCGAGCGCCGGCGCGGCCAACGCGAGCAGCAGACCGACCGAGATGACGAGCGTCGCCACCGGCGCCCGCAGCGCGGGACGCAGCACCGTCGGCCAGAGCCGGGGCGTACGCGCCTCGCCGTGCCGTCCCGTGCGCGGCGCGGTGAGGCGCCACAGCAGCGGCACCCGGGGACGGTCGACCCAGCGGCCCAGCCGGGCCAGCAGGGCGGGCAGCACGGTCAGCGAACCGGTCACCGCGACGGCCACCACCAGGATCGAACCCACGGCCAGCGACGAGAAGACGACGTCGCCGGCGAGGAACAGCCCGGCCATCGCGATGATCACCGCAACCCCGGAGACCACCACGGCATGCCCGGAGGTCTCCGCGGCGATCTCCACGGCGTCCAGGCCGGAGCGGCCCTTGGCGCGTTCCTCCCGCTCCCGGCGAATGTAGAACAGCGAGTAGTCGACCCCCACCGCCATGCCGATCAGCAGGATCACCGGTGACGTGGTGTCGGTGGCCGGCACCAGGTGCGAGGCCAGCGTGGACAGACCCATCGCCGCGGCGACCGACGAGAGCGCCAGCAGCACCGGCACGCTGGCCGCGATCAACGCGCCGAACGCGATGATCAGAATGGCCAGGGTCACCGGCAGGCTCAGCAGTTCGGCCCGCTCGAAGTCCTTGCCGAGGGTGTCGTCGAGCGCCTGACCGATCGACGGCCCGCCGACCTGCTCGACGCGTACCTGGGGGTGCGCGCTCTGCACCCCGGCGGTGGCGTCCCGCAACGGCTGCACCCGGTCGGACGCCGTCTCCGGGTCACCGGACATCGTGATCGGCAGCAGCAGCGCCGACCCGTCCCGCGCGGTGACGGGTGCGCCGATCTCGGCAACCCCGGTGACCGTACGCAGCCGGGCGGCGGCATCGTCGGCGGCCGCCTTCGCCACGGCCGGGTCCAGGGCGCCGCCCCGGAAGGTGATGAGGACGTTCTCCACGGCCGGGTCGTCGAAGGCCCCGCCGTCGATGATGAGGCTCGCCCGCCCGGCCTCGCCGATCGCCTGGTCACCGCTGGTGGCCTCGCTGAGGCCGGCGGCGTTGCCCCCAACGAAGCACACCGCCACGAACACGATCCACATCGCGATCGCCCGCCACGGATGCTCGGCGCTCCACCGCGCCATCCGCACCGTCACCGGTCTGCTGCCCATCAGTGCCCCCCTGTCACGTCGACCCCCTGCCGACCGTGCTGACGTTAGGGGGGTGACGAGGCGGTCACATCGGGGAACGGCCCCGGCCCGCCCCGGAATCGTCCGACCGGGGGCGGCGGGTCCGCCGGGCGGGCATCAACCCGCGATTCGGACGTACGCCGGGGAACTACCCGGAGCGTCCGGCCGCGACCCGCCGGCACCGACCCGGAGCCGGCTCCGGGTCATCCCCGAAGGGCACCCCGAGGCCGGGGCTGGCAACGCGGGCAGCTGTACGAGGAGCGGTTCATGAACGACTCCCGCCGGATCGGCGTGCCGCAGCGCCGGCACGGCTCGCCCTCGCGGCCGTACGCGTTCAGCGCGCGGTCGAAGTAGCCGCTCTCGCCGTTGACGTTGACGTAGAGGGCGTCGAAGCTGGTGCCGCCCTCCTTGATGGCCTCGGCGAGCACGTCACGGACGTGGCCGAGCAGGCGCTGGGCGGCCGGACCGGTGAGCGCGTCGGTCGGTCGGGCGCCGTGCAACCGCGCACGCCAGAGCGCCTCGTCGGCGTAGATGTTGCCCACCCCGGAGATCAGCGTCTGGTCGAGCAGGGCCCGCTTCACCTCGGTCCGCCGGCGTCGCAGCGCGGCGACGAACGCCGCGTCGGAGAACTCCGGGTCCATCGGGTCACGCGCGATGTGCGCGATCTCGGCCGGCAGGTCGGCGCCGCCCTCGCTCACCGCGAGCCCGCCGAACGTGCGCTGGTCGACGAAGCGCAGCTCGGGTCCGTCGTCGGCGAACCGGAACCGGACCCGCAGGTGGGTCTCGTCGGGGGTGCCGGGCGGCTGGAGCAGCAACTGACCCGACATGCCGAGGTGCCCCACCACCGCGTCACCGCTGTCCAGCGGAAGCCACAGGTACTTGCCGCGCCGCCGGACGTCCAGGATCGCCCGGCCGGCGAGCACGTCGGCGAAGTGCGCGCCGCCGGGTACGTGCCGCCGGACGGCACGCGGGTGCCGGACCTCGACCGAGGCGATCCGTCGGCCGGTGACCCACTGGGCCAGCCCCTGCCGGACGGTCTCCACCTCGGGCAACTCAGGCACGACCGGACCCCTGTTCCTGCGCCACGTCGGCCGGCATGACCTGCGCCAGGTGGTCGGCCTCCTCGGCCAGGGTCGCCTGATCGGCGCGCTCCAACGGCCCGGCCGCGTCGCCCTGGTCGGCCGTGCCGTGGTCGGCCTGCTCGTGCTGGGCCGAGGCGTCCCGGTCGGCCGCGTTGTCCTGGTCGGCCTGCTCGTGCTCGTTCGAGAGCATCCGCCAGGCCGCCTCGGCGGCGCGCTGCTCGGCCTCCTTCTTGCTGCGCCCCTCCGCGCCGCCGTACCGGTTGCCGGCCACCACGACCCAGGCCGTGAACGTCTTGAGGTGATCCGGTCCGGTGCCCTCGATCCGGTACTCGGGCACGCCCAGGCCGAGCGCGGCGGTCAACTCCTGCAGGCTGGTCTTCCAGTCCAGGGCGGCGCCCCGGCCGGCCGACTCGGCCATCAGCGGGTCGAAGAGGCGGTGGATCACGATCCCGGCGGTGTCCAGCCCGTACTGCAGGTAGATCGCGCCGAGCAGCGCCTCCAGGGTGTCGGCGAGGATGCTCGCCTTGTCCCGGCCACCGGTGGTCTCCTCGCCCTTGCCCAGCAGCAGGTACGCGCCGAGACCGTCCGGGCCGAGGCCACGGGCCACGTCGGCGAGCGCCCGCATGTTGACCACGCTCGCCCGGAGCTTCGCCAACTGCCCCTCGGGCAGGTCCGGATGGTTGTGGAACAGGGCGGTGGTGATCACGACGCCGAGCACCGAGTCGCCGAGGAACTCCAGTCGCTCGTTCGTCGGCAGGCCGCCGTTCTCGTACGCGTACGAGCGGTGGGTCAGCGCGCGTTGCAGCAGGTCCGGCTCCAGGCTGACGCCGAACGCGGCTTCCAGGTGACCGACGGACGCCCGCCGCCGCTTGTCGTTGCTCATGATGTGCGTACCTCGGTGTCGGTGGGGCGGTCGGTGCGGTCCGTCGCGGCGTCGCCGTCGAGCAACGCGGAGACCAGATCGGTGGCACGCCGCCGCCACAGGTGAGCGGCGAGGGCGATGCCGGAGGCGACGTCAGCGGCCCGGGCGGAGCCGTGACAGACGACGACGGTCCCCGCGACGCCCAGCAGGGCCGCCGCGCGGGGAGCGCCACCCTCGGCGGGTGGGCCGCCGGCCATCGCGTACGCGCCCTCGATCGCCTTGAGCAGCACGTTACCGGTGAAGCCGTCGGTGACCACCACATCGGCGCGCGCGCCGACGGCCACGTCGTACCCCTCGACGAGCCCGACGTAGCGCGCCCCGCCGGGCAGCGGTTCGACGGCGAGCAGGGGGTCGGTGGCCCGGCGTACCCGATCGCCCTTGCCGGCCTCGGTGCCCACCGAGAGCAGGCCGACCCGCGGCGCGGCGATCGAGTGGGCCACCGCGGCGTACGCGGCGCCGAGCACGGCGTGCCGGGCGAGGGTGGCGGGGCGGGGCTCCAGTGAGCCGCCCACGTCGAGCAGGACCACCGGCCCGGCGACCGCGGGCAGGGTGGCGACCAGGGCGGGTTGGCGGATCTCCGACCAGCGCCCGAGGCCGAGCACGGCAGCCGTGACCGTGGCGCCGGTGGCGCCGGCGGAGACGAGGGCGTCGGCGGTGCCGTCGCGGACGGCCGTGACGGCGGCCCGGACGGTGCTCTCCGAGCGGGCGGCGCTGGGATGGTCGGCCATACCGACGGCGGCGCGGACCGGCCGGACCGTGATCCGGGCCCGTTCGGCCGGGGCGAGGGCAGCGATCAGCCCGTCGGCGACCTCGGTCGGACCGACGAGCAGCAGGTGCAGGTCAGGGTCGGCGCGCATGGCCCGCAGAGCGCCGTCAACCACGACGGCGGGAGCGTCGTCCCCGCCGAGGAGGTCAACGGCGATCCGCGCGGTGCCCGGCTCCACCGGTACGCCGGCCGGAGTGGGCCGGGCGTCGGAGGGAGCCGGGGCACCGGGCGAATGCCAGGATGCGCGCGCCGCCCGACCTGGGGTCGGGGGCGTCACTCGGCGTCCAGGTCAGACCTCGAGAACCTGGCGGCCGTTGTAGGTGCCGCAGACGGAGCAGGCGGCGTGCGGCAGCTTCGGGGACTTGCACTGCGGGCACGCGACGGTCGCGACCACGGTCGCCTTCCAGTTCGCCCGGCGGGACCGGGTGTTGCTGCGCGACATCTTGCGCTTCGGGACGGCCACGGTTCTTACTCCTCTGTAACGGTCATTTGCGACAGGCCCGCCCAACGCGGGTCGATCTGCTGGTGACTGTGGTCGGCCGGCAGATCGTCCCAGTGCGCCCCACAGTCGGGGCACAGTCCTGGGCAGTCCTCCCGGCAGAGCGGGTTGGTCGGCAGCGTGAGCACCAACGCGTCCCGCAGCGCCGGCTCCAGGTCGATCAGATCGCCCTGCATCCGGCCCACCTCGTCCTCGTCGGTCGTGGCGTCCGTGGTGCTGTTCTCGTACGCGTACAGCTCCTGGATCGTCACGGCCATCGATTCGTTGATCTCACGCAGGCAGCGCCCGCACTCGCCCCGGACGGGACCGGTGATGGTCCCCGAGACGAGCACACCCTCGGACACCGACTGCAACCTCAGATCGAGGTCGAGGTCCGCGCCCTCCGGTACGGCGATCAACTCCACACCGAGGTCCACCGGTGCCGGCACGACCCGCTGGACCTCACGCAACGCACCAGGGCGGCGCGGCAGGTCCCTCGTGTCGAGGACCAGCGGCGACCTGGGGTCGAGTGTCGATGGCGAGTGCTTGGGCATAGTAAGACTCCGGCCGGTGAGAGGCCGACAAAAAAGGTTACCTGGGCGACCGCCCGGCCGTCGAACCGGGGGCGACGCCTGAGGCGCGAATGTCGGCTGGTGAGGTGCCGCTCAGAAGGGTAGCGGGCGTTCCGCCTCATCCCCACCGAAGGTGCCGATCTCCCGCAGCGCGTGCATCTTGTCGCGGCCACGCTCTATCGAGGCGAGGGCCCGGGTGAGGAACTGCTCGAAGTTGGCCAGCGCCGTGTCGACGTAGTCGTCGACCTCCTCACGCAGGCGCTGCGCCTCGGCACGGGCCTCGGCGATGATCCGGGCGCCCTCGTGCTCGGCCGACACGGTGATCTCGTTCACCGACACGAGGCGGGCGTGTTCTGCCTCACCCTCGCTGATGATCCGGTCCGCCTCGCGCTTGCCCGCGTCCATGATCTTGTCGCGTTCCTCCAGGAGCGCGGCGGCGCGACGCAGGTCGGCGGGGAGGTCAGCGCGCATCTCGTCCAGAGCGGCGATCATTTCGCCCCGGTCGACCATGCAGTTGTTCCGCGACATCGGGACGGAGCGCGCCTGCTCCACCATGGCGATCAGTTCGTCGATGCGATCGAGCGGGTCCACCGGTACCTCACCCCTGTCGTTCGTCGGCCGACCTCCATGATGCGGGCTACGGCCGGTTTCCCGCTGCGCCCATCATGGCCTGCCCGCCCCACCCGAGCCCCCACCACCCCAACCCGGCGCGTCGCGACATGGTCACTCCCCGCCCCTGCTGCGGCGATCTTGCACTTTCGGTCGCGGCAAAGCGTCCCGAAACGGGGCGATCCGGGAACAGTAAGTGCAAGATCGGCGCGAGGGAGAAGGGCCGGGGTCAGGTCCGGGGTGGGGGGCCCAGGCGGGACTGGAGGGCCTCGCGGACCGGGTCGGGGACGTGCGCGGAGATGTCGCCGCCCCACTTGGCCACGTCCTTGACGAGGCTGGACGAGAGGAACGAGTAGAGGGGGTTGGTCGGCATGAAGAGCGTCTCGACGCCGGCCAGCCCGATGTTCATCTGCGCCATCTGCAGCTCGTAGTCGAAGTCGCTGACCGCCCGCAGCCCCTTGATCAGGACGCTCGCCTGCTGCGCCCGGCAGAAGTCGACGAGCAGTCCGCGGAACGACTCGACCCGCACGTTGTCGTACGACGCGGTCACCTCGCGGAGCATCTCGATCCGCTCGTCGACGGCGAACAGGCCACTCTTGGACTGGTTCACCAGAACGCCGACGATCACCTCGTCGAACAGCCGACTGGCGCGGCCGATGATGTCGAGGTGTCCGTTGGTGACCGGGTCGAACGAGCCGGGACAGACCGCACGTCTCATGATCGGCGACCGTACCAAAGGGTGGTCTCGCCGTACCGGCGACTGCGCTGCGGGGTGATCCCCTGCACCCACTCGAAGTCCCTGGTCCGGCGCGAGCGCTCCACCACCACCAGGGCGTCGGGCGTCAGCCAGCCGCCGTCGACAAGCGTCGTCAACAGCGCGGTGATCTCCGCGTCCGGCACGGCGTAGGGCGGGTCGGCGAACACCACGTCGTACCCGCCGCCGTCCGGACCGGCGGCCAGCACCGTCGCCACCTTGCCGGCCACCAGGCGTACGGCGGCACCGGCTCGCAGGGTCGCCACGTTCTCCCGGATCACCCGGGCGGCGCGCGGATCGGACTCCACCAGCAGGACGTGCCCGGCGCCCCGGGACAGGGCCTCCAGCCCGACCGCGCCGGAGCCGGCGTACAGGTCGGCGAAGCGCGCGCCGTCGAGGTCGACCTCGGACTCGACGGCGCTGAACAGCGCCTCCCGGACCCGGTCGGACGTGGGCCGGGTGCCGGCGCCGGGCGGTGCGGCGATCCGCCGGCCCCCGAGCGTCCCGGCCACGATCCGGGTCACCGTCTCCTCCTGCTCATGACCAGGACGCTACGCGATCAGCCGGACCCGACGGCCGACACGGTCGGTACCACCAAGCGGACCATGTGATCACTTCTCGTATATCAATGATCTCAAGTTCATAACATCAGTCTTAGCAAATCCTGAGCACTGTCTCACGCGAGGCGATATCGCTAGGGTCTGCCGGGTGCCGGCGACAACCCGCCGGCCCACGGCTCGGGAGGGCGCCTCTCCGAATCGGACGTGCGGTGACCGTCCACCGTCTCTCCCGTGCCACACCCCTGACGCTTCAGCACTCCAGGAGTACCCGTGATCCGTCCCAAGCTGTCGCTCCGGCGACCGCTGGCCATCCTGGGAGCCGCCATCGTCGGCCTCACCGGGGTCGTCGCGGTGGCCGCCCCAGCCAGCGCGCACCACACCACGATCAAGGCCACCGTCGACTGCGACCAGCAGACCGGCGAGCGCGTGATCACGTGGAACGTGGAGAACAGCGAGCGCGACAAGGCCGTGACGCTCCAGCGGGTGACCGCGGAGCCGGCGACGCCGGTGACCGTGCCCGTCGAGGGCGCCAAGGCGGTGCCGCTGCAGGGCTACGTCATCAAGAAGGCCGGCTCCGTGCAGGCCGTCCAGCGGGTGCCGGGCAACACCGCCAGCGCCAAGCTCGTGGTGTTCGGCAAGTGGAAGAAGAACGGCCAGGAAGCCACCAACGACGGCAGCATCACCATCCCCGCCGACCAGTCCTGCGCTCCGGCCCCGAAGTGCGTCGAGCTCGACAAGGCCAAGTACAGCCACACCTTCGACGGCCCGAAGGGCACCGCCACCGTCAAGCTCGACGGTGACCTGCCGCTCTGCGGCGAGGGCAAGCAGTACTTCACGCTGGTGTCGTACTTCGCGCCGCGGCCGCAGTTCGCCACCCCGCAGTACGTGTACGGCACGCCGGACAGCGACTTCGTCAGCGCCACCCAGACCGAGATCACGCTGAACGTCGAGATCCCGGACTGCCACACCCAGGTCGACCTCATCTGGGGCGACAAGGACCAGGTCATCGACGAGATCGTCGACGGCGGCAAGCGCTACGACAACAAGAAGCTCGGCTCGCCGGGCACCCCGGGCAACCGCTCCAAGGGCCCGCAGGGCTGGTACAACGGCGGTAGCAAGAGCTGCGTCACCCCGGCCTCGACCTTCGCGTCCAACTGCGACGGTTCGGTCGCCGTGTCGCTGAGCAACGACGGCAAGATCAGCAAGTACGCCGTCGAGTTCGAGGTCAAGGGCGAGAACGGCTTCACCAAGAAGGTCTCCGTCGCGCCCGGCAAGGCCGACACCAGCATCGTGGTGCCCGCCGCCGACGCCGGCAAGATCGAGGTCCTGGTCGACGGCAAGGTTATCGAGAACGGCACCTACTCGTGGGCGCGCCCCGAGGACTGCCCGCTGCCGGCCGTCACCACCAAGGCCGACTGCAAGGAGTTCGCCCTCACCGTCACCAACCCCGAGGGCGGCATGCCGGTGAAGACCACCTTCACCTACGGCGACAAGACCGAGACCCGTACGGTCGCGGCCGGCGCTTCGGAGACGGTTACCTTCAAGGCCGGCAAGGCCGAGTCGGCGCTCGTCGCCCTGCCGGACCTGGACCTGGAGCTGGAAGCTGTCTACACGCCGGAGGGCAACTGCGGCGGTAGCGGCGGCGGTGGCGGCGACGACGAGCCGGGTCTCCCGGTCACCGGTGCGGCGGCGGGCGGCATCGCCGCCGGCGCGGTCGCCCTGCTGATCGCGGGCGCGGTGCTCTTCGTCATCGCCCGTCGGCGTCGGGTGACCTTCACCGCCTGACCTGACCTGAGCTGAAGCCCGAGGGGGGGGGGGCGCCCCGCCGCCCCGCCCCCCCCGCGGAGTGGGGTGGGTACACAAACTGG